>CALMOO010000684.1:13815-14053 GCA_937871705.1 uncultured Hymenobacter sp. | reverse complement strand
AACCAGCGCCGACCGCCACGCTAGCCGCGTAGCCCTGACGCCCGAAACTGCCCTACTCTCCTCCAGCTTTGCCGGCAACCGCGGGCACCTGCCCTGGCCAGTGCAGCGCGGCTTTGTGGCCCAGCACTTTGGCCGGCACCAGCACCCGGTGCTGCGACACGTGATAGTTGAGAACCGGGGCATTGATATTCAAACCGATAATAATGAGCAGGTGCGGTCTGTGTTTGCGGGCCGGGTG
>CALMOO010000684.1:2064-13805 GCA_937871705.1 uncultured Hymenobacter sp. | reverse complement strand
AGCACGGCGAGTATTTTACGGTGTATGCGCGTCTGCGCACGGTGAGCGTGCACGAAGGCCAGCAAGTAGATGCCCGCGAAGCCATCGGCACCGCAGCTACTGACGCGGAAGGCACTACCCAAGTGCAATTTCAGGTGTGGCGCAACTCCGCCAACCTCAATCCTGAAGGTTGGCTAGGTCGAAAGTAAAGGTCATTCCCTTAAGCGAGTAAGCACTCATCGCTTGACCTTTACTTAGGCGGCCGGCTTGCTGGTGAGTAGGGGGGTAGCAGTCGCTTTTATTAGACGTGAATTGTTAACTATAGCGGGCGCATCTCAGCAAGTAAGCTGGTTTAGCTTGTTAAACGCACATTTGAATGTACGAATGTATTTAAGAATAATGCAGTGATAAAGACGGAGCAGACCATCCGTATAAATCCGTAATTTTTGCTATATATTGGTAATATTGCTAGGAAAAATTGCTTGTTAAGCAGACGAAGGCGTTAAAGCGGAGTAGCTTGCTAGTAGTTATAGGGTTCTCACAAGAGCTTGGTAGAAAACAGCTAGGTATCTCATTATCTTACTCTTGCTTTCTATGCGACGTTTAGCTCTACTGTTATTACTACAAATAGTAATTATAATCGGAGTGGTTGTGATGCTGCAGGTGGCACCCCAACCCTTCCATACCGGGCTCATCCGCTGGGATGCCGAGTGGTACAGCTCCATTCGGGCGCATGGCTACTTCTACAGCGGCCTCACCATGAGCTCGGTGGCATTTTTCCCGCTTTTCCCAATGGTGTGGCGTGCTACCCACCTCGGGCCCATTGGCATAAGCCTGTTCAACCTAGCCCTGGCAAGCAGCAGCTTATATATGCTCTATCGAGGCCTGCGGCTGCGTCCGGTAGTAGTGCTGCTGTTCGCAGCCCTACCATCAAGCATGTTTCTTTACTTGCCTTATACTGAATCGATTTTCTTCTTCTTTACCAGCTTGGTTATCCTGCTGGTGGCCCAGCAATACCGGCACCCGGTGGCGTTGGGTGCCGCCTTGCTTGGTGGAGCACTCACGCGGGTAGCTGCTTTCTTCTACCTGCCGGCCCTGGCCGTGGTAGAGGGGGTAGCGTGGCTGCAAGACCCTGGTAGCTGGTGGGTGCGGGGGCGCCGCTTGTTTCTCTACGGCTTGGTTACGGGCATCGGGCTGGCCTCCGTAATGGTGTATCAATGGACGCAAACGGGCGTGTGGTTTGCGTTTAACAAGGCCGAAGCACACTGGGACCACCACCTGCGCCTGCCTCATTTTCCGCTCATCAGCACGACTGATAACGATACCGCGCTCTGGGTCGATGGCTTGGCCCTGACCTTAGGGCTGCTGTGCGTGGTGTGGGTAATGTGGGCAGTGGTGCGCGTGGCTATGCGCCGGAGGCCTGCGCCCGACCGCCTGCTCCTGTTTTCGGCGGCCTATATCGGGGCTACTACGGTGCAAACCTTCTTCCATGCGCCGCTAGAGCACGGGCACAGCTCGCTGCTAAGCCTGCATCGGTACGTATTCTGCACGCCGTTTTTTTTGGTGATGCTCGAAAAGTTACTGCCCGAGCGGCCGCTAAGCTGGCGGCCGGTAGCCTTCGTGCTGGCAGCGGTGCTGCTAACAGCGGCCATGCTGGGAATGCTGAGCAACCAGTTGTTCAAAATTGAGTGGCCTACCAGCAAAATATCTTTCCTATACGGTCCCGTGGCCGGCGGCTTCTACGCAGTGTTCTTGCTGATATACGGGTTCTTATGGTCCCAAACCGGTACGCGCTGGGGCCGGATGCTGGTGTACTTCAGCAGCTTTGCGCTGCAGCTGCTGCTATTTTACACCTACGCCGTTGGGCACTGGGTAGGTTAAGGTAACCGGATATTAACCCTGGCATAGTAGCCCTAATTACATCGAGGCCGCCCCGCCCAGCACTGCAAGCTGGTAGAGGCGGCCCCTGACTTAGAAAGGTAAGTTGACCCGGCTGAGTAGCTATTTTTGAATAACCCGCACGCTGATGCGCCGATTGAGCGCGCGGCCAGCCGGCGTTTTGTTGGGCGCCACGAAGTACTTGGCCCCGTAGCCTTTCGACTGCAAGTGCTCGGCATTAACGCCCATAGTGGCCAGGGCCAGCATGGCAGTTTTGGCGCGTTCCTCACTGATTGTCAAGTTGTGCAGCGCTACGCCGGTGCTATCGGTATAGCCGCCTATTTTCACCACCGCCTGCGGAAAGTTGCGCAGGATAGCGGCAATGTTGTGCAGCTGCTGCTCCGAGCCGGGCGTGAGGGTGGCTTTGGCGGGCTCGAAATTCACACGGTCAAAATTAATCCAGCCCTTGGTGCGGTTAACCGAATCTACCTGAATTGAAGGCGTTACCAGGAAGGTGTATAAACGGTTTTCAGTTGAGCCAGCGCCCACGCGCTGCGTCGTGCCATCGGCCAGCGTCAGCGTAATAGGTACGCCCGTGTCGTAGATGTAGGTATCCTGGTCTTGGTCGTAGCGGCCCGCCACCGTGGGCATTACGGTTGGAGAAGCTGAGGCGAAGGACTTGGTGCCGGGCGCCGAGGTAGCAGCCGGAGTGCTCACGGCAGTGGCGGCTTGCCGGTCGCGCCCGAGGTAGTAGCTCAGGCCAGCCACCAGCAGCAGCAGCGCGCCCCACTGCCACACCTGGCCCACGCCTTTCGGAGCGGGCGCTGGTGCCAAAGGTGCGGGCCGCTGCGTGCCCATGGGCGTGGCCCGGCGGGGCGGGGCTATCGCGCGCGGCGGGGCAGGTACTTGCGAAGCCGGCACCGCAAGGGGGGGTAGGGGCTGCGTTTCGAGCCCTACTGGCGCAGACGATACCAGGCCAGTAGTGCTAGGCAGCATGGCCGCGGCAATCTCGTTCTTCTGTGCTTGCAGCCAGCTAATAAATTCAACCGGCGTCAGGTCATTGTCGACCGCAAACCGGCCCAGCACGCCTAGCACAGCAGTGGCCGCTACTTGCAGCAGCGTGCCCGCCGCGGTGGGCCGAATGCCAACCCCGGCCGCCAGGTGGTTGACAGTGCCCCGGTACGTGTCGCCGAGCAAGTCCAGCAGCAGGTTGCTGCCCTGCTCGTGCCAGGTGTTTTCTTGAATGTTTGAAAGCTGATTGAGCGTGCCCGCCGCGTCAGCCTCGCGGGCTAGCTGCAGCAAAATGGCTGGCTCACCCTCGTGCCCAGCCTGAATAAGCAGCGCATTGAGGACCAGCGGAATAGCTTTCTCCAGCGCTTTTCCTACATCGGCCGAGCTTTCATCGACTGTTGCGCCCAATTGGCTAATGACTTCGCTAGTGAAGCAAAATCGAACCGTTTCTACTAGGTTATTTTTCATTACTATTCGAGAGCGGGGTGGGAAGAAGTTTGGCAATAACTAATAAGCTCCGTGCGGGGTAGGTTTCAGCACCAGCTAATGAAGCAGTAAGAAAGAAATAATTGAGAGTAGTTACTCTTACAAATATCAGAATACTAAAAGTAAAACTGGGTTTTTTGCAATAGTTTTTCCAGGTTTTTTTACAGCCCAGCTACTGCGTTAAGCTGCTGATAAAGTAGGCACTACCGTTTGATGAAAGTAATTGGTTAAATATCAAGGTATCTGGCAGTAGCTGCGGCAATAAGGTGCCGCTGCATGCGCTTTGCTGAGGCGCGCCTCAGCTAGCCTAGCCAGAACATAGCGCCACCGTGGTGGTTTTCTGCTGAGCTTGCCGTAGCTTGAGCGCTCCTCAAAGACTGTGCTATATGAAATTTGATTTTCTTTCCTCAGCCTTTGCCCCCGTGCGGTGTGGTGCCGGCCTACTTGTAATGGGGCTGCTGGCAGGCTGCTCGGGCAATAGCCCTAGCCAGCCGCCAGCCGCCCCAGCGCCACATACGGCGCAGGCAGCCGTTCGGCCTTATCCTGCGCCTTTTGGCTACGGCAGCAACCTGGGTTACTACGGCGCTGCCTGGACCGATGAGCAGCTTGGCCAAGCTGTGCACGCAGCGGGTGGCACCACCATCCGCGTGACTTTGCCCGAACAGTTTCTGACGCAATGGGGCGAGGGCATTCGCCTGCCCACCTTCCGCTACTATGCCGACTCGCTGAAGCTGCGCGACTTGGTGTGTTTTGTGGGTGAGCCCGCCCCAGCCCACCGCGACCCCGTGGTGTATCCTGGCTGCCGCGAGCCCTCGAAGCTGTTTGCTAATCTTTATGAGCCCATTTGGAACGCCGACAGCACTATTAACCCCAAGAATTACTACGCCCAGTATATCTACCGCCTCACCCAGCGCTACGGCCAGAACATCCGGGTGTGGGAGGTCGTGAACGAGCCTGATTTTATTACCGACACCAGCAACAAGGAGTGGATAAAGCGGCCGCCTACCCCCGCCGAAACGCCCAATACGCTAGCACCCATCTACCGTTACATCCGCACCCTGCGCATTACGTGGGAGGTGGTGAAAAAGTACCAGCCCACGTCGTTTGTGACGCCCGGGGGAATAGGCTATCCCGAGTACCTCGACGCCTTACTGCGCTACACCGACAACCCGCACGATGGGGCCCCCGCGCCCCAGTACCCGGCCACTGGCGGTGCCTACTTCGACGTGCTCGACTACCACGTTTACCCGTCTTACTACCTGCGGCACCGCGCCTGGCAGCGCGGCGGGCGCTTTGCCTACAGCCGCAACTCCGATGCGGCGGCCGAGCAAGTTATTGTGCATAAAGACGATATGGATGCCGTGCTGCGCAAGTACGGCTACGACGGTACCGCGTACCCGCGCAAGCACTTCATCGTGACGGAAACCAACATCAGCCGCCGGCCATCGGAGTGGCGCGCAGGCACCGACGAGATGCAGCGCAACTTCGGCATCAAGGCCCTAGTGCTGGCTCAGCAGCAAGGATTGCGGCAGCTGCACTTCTACCAGGTGGGGGAAGCTGCCGATGCCCCGCCTGCCGACGAGCCCGTATCGGGCGAGCAAGAATTTAAGTTGATGGGGCTTTATGAAAACCTAAACCGCGACGCTCCTGGCCATCAGCACTTAACTGAGTTGGGCCAGGCCCTGCGCACTACCAGCACCTTGCTGCACGGCTTGCCCTACGCCGCGGCGCCCACGGCCGCCTTACGCCTGCCCGCCAACGTGGGGGGTGGGGCATTCACCGATGGCCACCGCACTGTGTACGTGCTGTGGGCCAAAGCCCAGAACGACCAGCGCGAGGCGGCCAGTGCCACGTATTCCTTTCGGCCTGAGGGGGGGGTAGGGCAGGTGAGAGTGTATGCCTGGAATGCGGTGCTTGGTGCAACTCCGCCGGCTCCGCGCTCCGCACTAGGCTTGGAACTCACGGGTACGCCTGCTTTTTTTGTGCCAGCGCCAGGGGCGGTCACCGCAACCAGTAAGCCCGTCCGCCTTGGCTTGGTAGCTACAAAAAAATAACGTTAGCTAAACGCCCATTACTGTGCGGCTCCTACCCGGCAGTGTTGAGTTCCAGGTTCCGAAATCAATGCTGTTTTGGCCAGCTCTATGCTTCTGGTTACATGCGCGTTACTTAAGGTGTTCGAGCCGGCGGGCCAGCGTAGGCTGTGCCTGCCTAGTACCCGTCAGAAGCAGAAGACTTTAATAAATGAGCTCAACTATATTTAGTGCAAGATTTTGCCATTTTGAGCAGGACTGTAGCATAATTAACCGTTCTATTGTATTTTCGTGACTGATACCTACTTGCGTGGATATCATATTGTGTTATTCTACTACAACCTACTTATTCTATCCACCCTTAGACATGGAAGAAGTATAAATTTTTTGTTGATATAGTAACAAGAAATTCATACTTCTTACCTGACTAAGGTTAGAATTCCCACATGTGTTACGGGTTATTATAGCTCAACAGGTAACTGCTGATAGCCCCCTTGTGCGCCATTATTATTTCACTAAACCCATTTAGATGACTAATTTTTCTAAACAGCTTTCTGTGCTGGCGTTTCTGGTCAGCTACCTCATGGCGTTTTCTTCACGGTCCCAGAGCCTTGTCAGTGAAGAGCGTATTGCTATTACCTCGGCTACCCCGAGTGTAGATACGGGGCAGGATTACTCTCCCTGGCTCGATGATGATATGGACAACTTGGTGAAAGCCAATTGGCTGCCGAGCAACTTTCAGTACATTGATGTCACGCTCAAGCTCGCCAAGACAACGGTGCTCAGCCGTCTCTCTTTGTTTGACTATCAAGGGGTTTTCTTACTGCAACCAGCCACTATATACGCGCAAAACGGCACTACCCGAACGCTTATTGGCACCTTCGATGGCTCGAACTATAACGTATACGTAGACTTGAAGGTGGCTGGTGCCGTAACGGCCGATGCCATTGTTATTCACAAGTATTGCAACAATATTCCGGTTAAGATTAAGGTTTTTGGGCAGTCAAACGGCACTACTCCTTCAACCCCTACCCCCCCTACGGCGCCCACTACACCTTCAAATCCTACTGCGCCGGCGCTGCTACCATCGGTGCTGATTTTCCCGTCGCTGCCCGTCAAAACAGTAGGCGCGGCACCATTTACGCTGTCAGCCATTAGTACTAATCTGCTGACGCCCATCACGTACAGCTCCTCCAACCCGAGTGTGGCCACGGTGGCACTCACGGGTTCGGGCCAGTGGAAAGCTACGGTGGTGGGCGCGGGCTCCACTACCATCACGGCGTCTCAGGCGGCCAGCAGCAGCTTTTTAGCGGCGGCCAGCGTGTCGCAAACGCTGCTGGTGCAGGCGCCTACCCCCACGGGCACGCCTACGGCCGGCAAGATTCCGCTCGATGCCAGCCGCTGGTACCAGCTTTCTAACGCTGCCAATACCATTACGCCGCTTTTTGATGGCTCAACCGCGACGGGCTCGACTACCAACTGGGGCAAGGTAATTGGCTCTTACGACGCCTACTACCCCCTGCTGCCCGGCGAAGCTATCAGCCTGGATAATATTCGCTTTTACGACGGCGACGGCACCAATCCCAATGACCCCATGACGCTATCGGTCATCACCGATACGTGGCAGCGCATTCCGGTCGCCACCTTTACGGGTAGCCAATACAATAAATGGGTAGGGCCCGACCCCAACCAGCCAAATGTCTTCAAGCTGAACACGCCGGTAAGCAATATCCGCTACCTCGTGCTGACGGCTACGTACGCCTACCCCACCGAAATCGAGCTGTACGGCACGTACACGGCCGGCTCAGGGGTACCTGCGGCCGACCCGCAGACGCTGGCCATTCAGAAGAAAATCAGGCTGAAGCAGGAAATGGGCGTCAATGCCTTTGAGTGGGACATTGAAGACCCTAACTCGCCGGGCCAGGTAGACGAAGCTCGCCTGAAGGGAATCAAGAACTTCACCGGTGTCCGGCACTACATGGACTGGCAGAAGCTGGAATCGACGGAAGGCGGCTACACCTTCAACCCCGTGCACAGCGGCGGCTGGAACTACGACGTGATGTACCAGCGCCTGAAGAGTGAAGGCATTGAAGTGCTGGCGTGCTTGAAAACACTGCCCGACTGGATGCTCGCTACCTACCCCGGCGACCAGCGCGATGCCGAAAACGTGCCCGTACGCTACGGCAAGGATTTTTCAGACCCAAACTCGTACATCGAGCAAGCCAAAGTAGCTTTCCAGTACGCGGCTCGCTATGGCTACAACACCGGCGTAAACGCCAACTTGCTGCACGTCGACCAGAGCACCCGCTGGGCTGGCGATGGGGTGAACCAGGTTAAAGTTGGCCTCGGCTACATCAAATACATTGAGTGCGACAACGAGCGCGATAAGTGGTGGAAGGGCCGCAAAGCCTACCAGACGGGCCGCGAGTACGCCGCCAACCTATCAGCTTTCTACGACGGCAACAAGAACACCATGGGCCCGGGTGTGGGAGTGAAAAACGCCGACCCGACCATGCAGGTAGTAATGGCTGGCTTGGCCGCGCCTACCCCCGACTACGTGCGCGGTATGATAGACTGGTGCAAGCAGTACCGCGGCTACAAGTCCGACGGCAGCGTGAACCTGTGCTGGGATGTAATCAACTACCACCTCTACTCGAACGATGCCAGCACCTCGCAGGGTGGCAGCTCGACCCGCGGCGCGGCCCCCGAAGTATCGAATGCTGGCCAAACGGCGCGCGACTTCGTGCAGATGGCGCATCAGTATGCTAACGATATGCCGGTGTGGATTACTGAAACCGGCTACGACACCAACCAAGGCAGCCCGCTGAAAGCCATTGCCATTGGCAACAAAACGGTGCTGCAAACGCAGGCTGACTGGATTTTGCGTTCGGCGCTGCTGTACGCTCGGTGGGGGGTAGAGCGTACGTTCTTCTACCAGCTCGCCGACGAGAACCCGAGCAACCCGCAGCAGTTCAGCTCCTCTGGGCTGGTTAACCCCGACCATACGCCCAAGCTGGCGGCGGCGTATTTGCAGCAAGCCAATGCTTTGCTAGGCAATTACACCTACACCGGCACCCTCAACAACAACCCCATCGTGGACCGCTACGAGGGCGACGGCAAGACGGTCTACGCCTTGGTAGTGCCCGACGAGAAAGGCCGCACCGCTACCTATACGCTCGACCTGGGCTCGGCTGCCACGGCTACCATCTACCAGCCCCAAGCCGGCCAGACCACGATGGCTGCTACCCCCGTAAATACCCAGAACGGTAAATTGACCATCACCGTGACCGAGACGCCGCAGTTCGTGGCCGTTGGGGGCACCGTTGCGCCATCGGCACCCAGCAGCAGCTGCCCCGGCACTGGCTCGATAGGCTGGGAGCAGTGGACCAACTTAAACAGCAAATCGCTGTCGGCCATTCCAACTCAAAAAACGCCTGACAATACGGCCACGCTCACTCAGTTTGAGAGCGGCCACAACGTTGGCGACAACTTCGGGGCCCGCATCCGTGGCTACGTGTGCCCACCGCAGGATGGCAGCTATACGTTCGAGATTTCGGGCGATGATGATTGCCAACTGTGGCTGAGTACCGATGATGACCCTGATAATAAAGTGATGATTGCCAGCTTCTCAGGTTGGACAAACCCGGGCGAGTGGGACAAGTACGCCACGCAGCAGTCGGCCCCGATAACCTTACAGACCGGTCATCGCTACTACATCGAGGCTATTCATAAGGAAAACGACGGCGGCGACTTCGTAGCCGTGGGCTGGACGCTACCCAGCGGCCAGGATGAAGCTCCCATCCCGGGCGCACGCTTGATTCCATTCGACGCATCAGGCAATACTAACAAACTGTTGGTTACGGCATCGTCGGCAAATGCGAATGCTACCGTTGCCAGCAAGAATGCTGTTGGAGAGGGCGCCAGCACCCAGCTGTCTACCAAGGTCGAGTTATCGGTGTATCCTAATCCCTTCACCGACCAGACTAGTATCGAGTTTAGCCTTCCTACGGCTGGTTCCGCTAGCTTGGTTATTTACGATGAACAGAATCGGGTCGTTCAGCGCCTGTTCAATGGCTCCGTAGAAGCTGGTACGCGTTCGCACTTTGCGTTATCAGGCACCAATCTGGCCTCCGGGTTCTACTTAGTAAAGCTCACCACTAGTAACCAAGTAGTTACTCAGAAACTGGTACGGATACAATAGGCACATTGTTGCTTAGTTGTAGGCATTATTTTTAGCAAGCACAACAGGCAGCAAAAAACGTCAGGCCGAGCGGGGTTCATCCCACTCGGCCTGACGTTTTTTGCTGCCTGTTGTGCGTTAGCGCAATGACTACTGTCGCTGGCGGGCCCACTGCCGGGCATTGCGCAGCCGGGCTTTGCGGCGAAGTACCTGCCACACATCCTTGGCAAATGCCCCGTTGAGCGGCGCGGCCACCCAGGCCTTCAAGGCGTATTTTAGGCCTGCGGCCGTCTGACCTTGGTTGAAAGCATATAGCGCACCTTCGCGCAGGCGGTCCAGCTCAATGTATCGCTGCCAGCGGGGCACCTGCTGGCGCGTCCGCTCTAGCCGCTGGCCCAGGTTCATATTGCTAAATGCTTCGTTAATAAGGGCTTGCAACAGCTCATCCATGAGAACTTTCTGCCGTTGACCCCAGTAATGAAAGACGTACTGGTCGCTGGGCAACACCTGTGCCCGGGTGGGCAAGGCCAGCGAGAAAGCTATCTGTTCGCTCGTAAACCAGCTCGTGTTCGCATATAAGTCATCGAGTAACTGGAGCGTGTCGGGCAGCAATGAGCCGATATGGGGGGGTAGGCCCAGCACCCCCGAGTTCCACGAGTAGTTGTCGGGGCCGTACTGCTGCTCGGCCCCACCCACCCAAAAAGTACGGCTCGCCAGCAGCTCTAGCAGCTTCTTCGGAAATTTGGCCTGGTTAAATGCTGCGTATACGCTCACGGCCTCGGCCAGCGTATACTCCCGCTTGTGCATGAACGTGGTCCCGGCGGCAAGTTGCTGCACCAAGGCGTCGGGTGACGCCATAAAAAAGGTGTCAGAGTCGAAAAAAAGCAACGCATCGGTGGGCGAAGCTTCAAATAACTGGCCTAAAATAACGGCTTTTACTCGGTGCACATACTGGTTGGGCTGCTGCATGGCGGCCAACCCTGCCTTGGTCAGCAGTTCGTAGCGAACTGGCAGACCAGCCAAGTAGGGCTCGAAGAACGCTGGCTGGTCGGTGAAAATAACGGTTTGCACCTCAGCCGTCGGGCCTTTATACCGAGCCCAAAAGCTCAGAACGGCGAAGATGGCGCGGCGGTATTCTGATTCCCGCCCATAAGAAAGCACGACTAGTTGTGTCATAGCTAAGAAAGAAATATTCGCTATTTGTTACCAGTACCAGACGCCTTTTAAGGGGCTCTTTGCTCATTTTCTGTCAGCAAGTACTTGCTCTGCTCGTCTGTATGCGAACAAAGAACGTTGCGCTGCAAAACAAAAGGGAGCTACGCCTTAACGAGCTTCAGCTTTTCGGCCGCTGTTGTGGCCTGCGACTTTATCTCGGTCATGACCAGCTCGCTCGTACCCCGAAAATTGATAGGTAAGTAGCGGCGCAGCATTACGTAGCCATACACCGTGCTAGCTACCAGCGTGAAGATTGATGCTACGGCCGCGCCGTAGATGCTATGCATGAAATGGATGCAGGCAATATCGGCCGTCACGTTCACGGCCAAGGCCAGCAGCACCTTCACTAGGTTGAGCTGTGGCTTGTTGATAAGGTCGAGGGTAATGCCCAGGAAGCGCTCTAGCGGAAACAGTAGCGAGCATACAATCATGATACGGTAGATGTTGGCCGCCTCGGTGCCCACATATTTGCCGCCACCAATGAGCCCCACCAGTACATCGGCAAACAGCAGCACCCCTATCGTAATCGGCACAAAAAGCAGCGTGAGCAGGCCCACGTATTTCTTGAGGGTAGTAGCTACCTCGTCTTCGCGCCCCCGGTTGATATCGGCTGACATGCTGGGCATGGCCGTGGCAAAGCCGCTGCGCAGCGGAATTTCGATAATTTCGAGCAAGCGCGTAGGCAGGTTATACACCGCCAGCGCTGCTGGGCTTAGCATAAACTTGATAATGAAAGTATCGGAGCTGCGCAGTAGGTTGGCGCACAAGAAGGTGCCAAAGCTGTACTTGCCAAAATGAAACACCTCGTTGATAACCTCACTGGTGCGGTGGCGCAAGGTGCTGAGCCGGGCCCAACCCGTAGCAATTGCCACCACACTGGTGAGCAGCGAGCTGATAACAAAGGCCGCAATAACGTGCCCTAGCGTGACGCCGTGCAGCAAGTACAAGCTAAAGACCAGCAC
>CALMOO010000684.1:0-2051 GCA_937871705.1 uncultured Hymenobacter sp. | reverse complement strand
GCCGGATATAGAGAATGTGGTCGAAGCGCTGCTCGGCCTGCAAAATCCAGATGGCCACGTTGTAGGGCATGGTTACGGCCAGGCAAAGCCCAAACCACTTGAGCAGCACCAGCACCCCCACATCGTTTGTGTAGCCGGCAAAGAGCATCGCTACCAGGTTCAGCACCACGAACGTAGCCGTCACCATCAGGCCAATGTACCAGGCCGAGCCAGCCACGCAAAGCTGGCGGGCCGCATCGGCCCCTGAGTAGAACTTGATGAGCGCAGTTTGCAGCAGGCCCGTGCGAAACGTGTCGAGTAGTAGAAAAGCAGTTTGGAAAAATATCCAGTTGCCCATTTCAGCTTCCGTCAGAAAGCGGTATAATATGCTATAGGTCAATACACTGAAAACAGCCATTACGCCGTTTCCCGCTAAGGACAAGAAGTGTCGGTTGCGGAGAAAAGCGTTCATTCAGCGGAAGTAAATACAAGTGGTTGGCTGGTGGGGGTAGCGAGTTGCTGCCGGTCCCCGGCTACTGCATGAGGCGAGTCACGCTGGGCATAATAGGCTTCAATAGCCTGGTAGATACGGTCTACATTCTTAGGCCACGTATGAGTAGCGGCAAAATCGTGACGTTGCTGCTGCCGAGCCGGGCTGTCTTCGGCCAGAGCTTGCTCGATGAAAGCCAGGTGTTCCTCCTTCGTGTCGGCCAGGTAAGTATGGTCTTTAAAGACGCCCATGCCCTCGGTGCGGGTAGCCACCACGGGCTTGCCCAGGGCCAGGTACTCATCAACCTTGCGAGGGTAGTTGCCGATGGTGAGCTGGTTTACCAATTGCGGATTAAGGCACACGTCGAAGTGCTGCACGTAGGTGGGTAGCTGGCTGGTAGGCTTCAGGCCTAAGAAATGAACATTGGATAATTGGTGCAAGTAGCTTCTTTTAAAGGCTTCATCCTCGGGGCCAACCAGCACGATATTCAATTGCGGCCGTTGCTCGGCCAGGTAGCGCAGCAGCCCAATATCGAGCCGCGAATCGACCAGCGCGCCCACGTAGCCAATGATGGGCCCTTGCATGCTTTGCAGCTCAGCCGGCCGGATGGCCAGCTGGCGGGGCTCTAGCAGTGCTTCGTCGCAACCCTGGCCTACCTCCACCGAGTGCGGGTTGTAGCGCAGGCAGTACTTGGTAAGATAGCTGGAGTTTGCTAAGCACAAGTCGCTTTTGGCGATAATAGCCGGCTCCATGCGCACGCCATGCTTTTTCCAATAACCCACTGAAACGACAAAGTCACGCAGGTAATAGATGCTAAGCTCGGGGTGGAGCAACTCTTTTAGGTGAAAGCTGCGGAAAATGTCGTTGTCGTTAAAGAGAATAAAATCCTGAAAATTCAA
Organism: uncultured Hymenobacter sp.; assembly: GCA_937871705.1. Taxonomy (GTDB): domain Bacteria; phylum Bacteroidota; class Bacteroidia; order Cytophagales; family Hymenobacteraceae; genus Hymenobacter. Next base: position 683 of record CALMOO010000684.1, on the reverse strand, counting down.
GGCCATGATACCTTGCTGAATGGCCTTAGCAAAGCGCTTGCTATTGAGCTTGTTAAGCTGCGCATGCAGCCCAGCAAGGGCCGCTGGTAGCCAGTTAATTGACTCCAGAATACAGTCAGGAGTCAGCACCCACAGATTAGCGGCTACTAGCTCTAAGCCTGGCACCTCGCCGCGCACCACGCGCAGGCGCTGCTGCACGGCCGGCTGCTTGCGGCCACGTAGCACGGTGTTGCGGTCGAGGGGCGCATTGATGTAAAGTACCCGATGCTGCCGGCTAAACTGCAACGCAATGTCTTTGCAGTTACTACCAATTTGGGTATCCCAAGGCTGCTGACCTACTACTACAATGTCGCGGCCAGAGAATATTGTTGCCATCAGCTTCTCGTTTTTCGTTAGTTATTCTTTTTCTGCGGGCCGTGGCCGGGTAGTCAGGGTTCGTGCCTGCCTCAGCTTTGGCCATGCGGGTAGCGCCTGTGGAGTACAAGCGGCAAGCAACAAACTAATGCCGAGTAGCTATGCTAGGCAACTCTCTTCCAATGAGTGAGTTGTCTATTAAATTTAGAATCTCGTGGTCTAGGGAGATGTCAAATTTACGCGCAAAGAGCTTTTGCGCCTGAGCTAGGCGACCAACGTCTTGTACGGTCAGTGTCTTGGGGTTAGCGGCGCCCTCTGACCAGTCTATG
>CALMOO010000683.1:4223-6982 GCA_937871705.1 uncultured Hymenobacter sp. | reverse complement strand
ACCCCCAGCAGCAGCGTATAAGCCAGCCGCGGCCCAATAGTGTCGCAAAGCTTACCCATAAGCAAGCGCGCCAAGATGGTCGCCGACACCGAGGCAATCACGATGTTGCCGACCTGGCCTTTATCGAGGTGCAACTGCTCGCGCACCAGCGGCATGAGCGGCGCAATGCCAAACCACCCAAAAAAGCAGAAGAAGAACGTGAGCCACGTTAAGTGAAACGTGCGCATCTGCACGCCCTTGATGGCGAAGATGTTGAGCCGGTTCAGCGGCTGCTGGGCGGTAAGCGTAGCGTCCATAAGCGTAGTGGTGAGAGAAGAAAGAAAAACGCTAGGCCCAGCCGATGTACACTACATCGTTCTCAACCTTAATAGGATAGGTCTGGATGGCGCACTCGTCGGCATTCAAGCACTCGCCGGTGAGCAGCGAAAACGTACGCTTGTGGTAGGGGCAAGCCACCTTAGGCTCGCAGGTTTCGCCAGTGCTGCCAATTAGGCCGCGCGCCAGTATCATCTGCTGCTTGTGGGGGCATAGGTTTTGGGTGGCATACCACTCGCCACGCCGGGCAAAGTTGAAAATGGCGACCTGCTCGCCTTCTACTAAGGCGCAGGCCCCGCCATCGGCGGGAATATCGGTGGCCTGACACACGGGCAGCCAGGTAACTGCTACTGCGGTTTCCATAAAATGCTAGTTATTAAAGCGGTATGATTGAACGAGAAAGGCGCTTACCCCCTTTTTGGGCACGAGAGGGGGTAGGGAGGCCAGGCAGTAGGCTTAGTGGCCTACCAAGCTTTCGACATCTTTTGCCCGCGCATCTCGGCAAACTCCATTGTGGGGTCCTTCACCTTGGGCGCGTTCACGAAGTGGGTGAACTGCTTGCGCAGTTCGGGGTTCTCCACCACTTCCTTCCATTCGCAATGGTAGTTTTTGATGAGCAGCTCTATTTCGGCTTCGAGGTCGGCGCAGATGCCGAGGCTGTCATTCACCACCACGTTGCGGAGGTAGGCGATGCCGCCGTCCATCTTATTGAGCCAGGTAGCGGTGCGCATCAGCGGGTCGGCCGTCTTGATGTAGAACATCATAAACCGGTCGAGATATTTGAGCAGGGTAGGGCCGTCGATGTCGCCGGCTAGCAGCTGGGCATGCTGGGGCTTGGCGCCGCCGTTGCCGCACACGTAGAGGTTCCAACCTTTTTCGGTGGCAATTACGCCAAAGTCTTTGGCCTGAGCTTCAGCGCATTCGCGCACGCAGCCGCTCACGCCGCTCTTCATTTTGTGGGGCGAGCGAATGCCCTTGTAGCGGTTCTCGATTTCAATGGCAAACGATACGCTGTCATGCAAACCGTAGCGGCACCAAGTGCTCCCCACGCAGCTTTTCACGGTGCGCAAGCTCTTGCCATACGCGTGCCCGCTTTCGAAGCCTTCCTTAATCAGCTCTTCCCAGATGTCGGGCAGGTCGCTCACGTGGGCCCCAAACATGTCGATGCGCTGGCCGCCCGTAATCTTGGTGTAGAGATTATACTTCTCCGCGATGCGGCCGATGGCCATCAGCTGCGACGGCGAGACTTCGCCGCCCGCCATGCGTGGCATCACCGAATAGCTGCCGCCCTTCTGGATGTTGGCTAGGTAGCGGTCGTTGGTGTCTTGAATAACGTTTTGCTTGACAATCAAGTCGTTCCAGAGGCCCGCCAGAATGCTACCTACCGCCGGCTTGCACACCTCGCAGCCGTCGCCGGTGCCAAAGTGGTCGAGGGCAGCGCTGTATGTCTTAATATCGTTGATTTTCAACAAGTCAAACAGCTCTTGGCGCGAATAGTCGAAGTGCTCACACAGCACGTTTTTGATGTAGGCGCCCTGCGCCGTGAGCGTGCCGTTGATGAGGTCTTTCACCATGGGCACGCAGCCGCCGCAGCCAGTGCCGGCCTTGTTGCACTTCTTCATGGCGTCCACGCTGGTGGCGCCTAGCTCGGTTACGGCATCGCAAATCATGCCTTTTGTCACGGCTTCGCACGAGCACACCAGCGCCTCGTCGGGCAGGCTCATGACGCCCGCGCCTTCGCTTGCCTCGCCACCGCGCGCACCCAGGATAAGGTCTTCGGGATGAGGGGGTAGGGCGATTTTGTTGTTCACCGTTTGCAGCAGCATGTTGTAGGCCTCGGCATCGCCGATGAGCACGCCGCCCAGTAAGTATTTGCCGTCGGGGCTGATGTTGATGCGCTTGTACACGCCGCTGTGCGCGTCCTCAAACACGATGCTGCGGCTGTGCGGCTCCGCAATAAATGGGTCGCCAAAGCTGGCCACATCCACCCCAATCAGCTTGAGCTTGCTGCTCATGTCGTAGCCCGTGAAGGCCCGCGCGCCTTGCAGCAACTGGCTGACTACCACCTCGGCCATGTCGTAGCCGGGGGCTACGAGGCCGTATATCATGCCGCTGTGCAGCGCGCACTCACCAATGGCAAAGATGCGCTGGTCGCTGGTTTGCATAGTGTCGTTCACGACAATGCCGCCGCGCATACCTACTTCGAGGCCGGCGAGCTTAGCCAACTCATCGCGCGGCCGAATGCCGGCCGAAATCACCAGCATGTCTACCTCTAGAATGGAGCCGTCGCCGAAGTGTAGCGAGTCAATTTTGCCATCGCCGCCAATGTGCGACGTGGCTTTACTGAGGTGGATTTTTAGGCCCAACGCCTCTAGCTTGCTTTGCAGCATGGCGCTGCCGGCCGTGTCTATCTGCCTGGGCATCAGGCGTGGGGCAAATTCTAC
>CALMOO010000683.1:0-4213 GCA_937871705.1 uncultured Hymenobacter sp. | reverse complement strand
GCGCATCTTCCACGCCGAGGTCGAGCAGCGCTTTGGCCGCCTCCAGGCCCAGCAGGCCGCCGCCGAGCACGGCGCCGCTGCGGGCGGTGGCGGCGTAGGCTTTTATCTCGTCGAGGTCCTCAATGGTGCGGTACACCATCACGCCCTTCTTTTCCACGCCTGGCACATCGGGCACGAAGGCCGACGAGCCGGTGGCCAGCACCAGGTAATCGTAGGGCTGCATTATACCGTGGCGCGAGTGCACGGTTTGGCTATCGCGGTCAATTTCCTGCACAGCGTCGCCGAGGTGCAGCACAATGCCGTTGTCGTGGTACCACTGCGTAGGCGCCATGAGCAGGTCGTCGGCGGTTTTGCCGCCGAAATACTCGCTTAAGTGCACGCGGTCGTACGCCACCCGGGGCTCTTCCCCAAATACTACGAGGTTGAAAGCGGTCGATTTGGCGAGAAGCTTCTCGCAAAACTTATAGCCGACCATGCCGTTGCCGATAACGACGACGGTAGGAGTGTGCTGCGGTGCCATACTAACCAGTTAGGTGTAGATGAGAAGTAAAATGGCGAAGGCGGCGGGTAGGAGAAGGGGTAAGGGTAGAGGGCAGGCAGCTTTTAAAAAGCTGGCGTTTTATAAATTGACCTTCAGATTGGGGGTGTATGAAGGGTTGCATAGCAAACTTAAGCAAAAATGCCCTCAATTCTGATAGGGTATTTACAAAAAATAGTTAATTTATTTACAAAATACCTTATAAACGTAAGGGTGAGTTCTATTTGTAGGCAGTAGTTGCCGCTTGTTTTTGACTCTAGTCAATCTTTGATTGTCAGTACCTCAGCTAACTACATCCGTTCCTTTGTGCGCTCTGCCGCTTCACTCATGGCTCATTTGCCCATCACTCCCGAACTGTATGTAGTAGGCGCCGGACCCGGCGACCCCGAGCTTCTCACGCTTAAAGCCTACCGCATTCTGCAAACTGCCGACGTTATCCTTTATGATAATCTCGCTAACCAAGAGCTGCTTGCGCTAGCGCCTACGGCGTGCGAGTGCATTTATGTGGGCAAAAAGCCCTACGGCGAGTACACGCCCCAAGAAGTTATTCACGACTTGATAAAGGAAAAGGCGTTTACTAAAGGCCGCGTGATTCGCCTGAAAGGTGGCGACCCGTTCATCTTCGGCCGGGGCTTTGAGGAGATGCTGTTTGCCCGCAGCCACGGCATTGCGGCGCACTACGTGCCGGGCATTTCAAGCATGCAGGCCGTTGGTTTCGAAGATATTCCACTGACGCACCGCGTGGTGAGCGAAGGCATCTGGATACTGACTGGCACCAAAAAAGACGGCACGCTCTCGGCCGATTTGCGCTTGGCCATGCAAAGCAACTCCACGGTCGTCATTTACATGGGCCTTAAAAAAGCCCCTGAAATCGCGGCTACCTACGTGCAGGAAGGCCGCGGCGACACGCCCGCCGCCGTAGTGCAGCACGCCTCCCTACCCCACCGCAAAGTGGCTATCGGCCGGGTGAAGGACCTACCGGCGCTAGTGGCGGCCGAGGGCATTACGTACCCGGCCATCATCTTTATCGGTGATGTAGTGGGGGTAGGGCGGGAATTGTGAATGGCTAGCTAAAAGATTGCTGAATAGTAAAGCCCGTCCTGTTTCGATAAGCTCAGCAGGACGGGCTTTACTGTGTAATCAGCTATAACACCTATAATCGGCTACCGCAGTGCGGCCGTCGTGAGCGGCGTAACCGGCGTTTGCGCTGGTCGGCGGCCTTGGAAATCGGGCATCGACACGTTGGGGAGGCGCGGGAGCACGTAGCGGGCGAAGTAGTCGGCCTCATCGAGCAGGGGGTAGCCCGAGAAAATGAAGGCTCGGAAGCCCATATCCATGTAGCGATTGAGCTTTTCCACAATCTGGTCGGGGGTGCCTACGAGGGCGCCGCCCGCGCCGGAGCGCGCCTTGCCAATGTCGGTCCAGAGCAGAGGCTCCACGAAGCCTTCCCTATCGGCGTGTTCGCGCAGTTCGTTTTGGCGGTGCACGCCGAGCGACCACGAGTCTTGGGCGCGGCTCTTGATTTCGGCACCCTTCACGGGGTCAAACTTCGACATGAGTTTGCGAGCGTAGGCGCGGGCTTCATCTTCGGTTTCGCGCACGATGACATGGATGCGTAGGCCAAAATCAATCTGGCGGCCGTGGCGGGCGGCGCGGGCGCTCATATCCTGCATGGTTTCGTAGAGCATCTCCTCGGTTTCGGGCCACATCAGAAACATGTCGCAGTACTGTGCGCACACGGCCCGCGCGCCCTCCGAAGTGCCGCCGAAGTACAGCAGCGGCCCGCCATTTTGCTGGTACGGCTTGGCCGGGTCGGAGGGCATATCGAACTGGTACAGCTCGCCGCGGTGCACAATGCGCTCCTGCGTCCAGGCTTGGCGCAAGATTTCGATGGTTTCGGCGCAGCGCTGGTAACGCAGGCTCGCGTCTTCGCGCAGGCCGGGCAGGTCCGAATTGATGATGTTAATCGTGAGCCTACCCGCCAGCATGTGGTCGAGCGAAGCCAGCGCCCGCGCCAGCATGGGCGGGTGAATTTCGCCAGTGCGAATGGCCGTGAGCAGGTTGATGCGCGATGTTTGGGGCGCAATGCCGGCCGCAAACGTCAGCACATCTTGCCCCACGGTGTAGGAAGTGGGCAGCAGAATATTGGAGTAGCCCAGGCGTTCGGCGGCCAGCGTAATGTCGCGGCAGTGTGCCCACGAGCTGCGGTAGGCCCCGTCGAGCACACTCAGGTACTGCGTGTCGCCGCCGCAAAGGTCATCGAACCAGGAAATTTCGGCCACGCGCTGCGGCGTGCGGATAGCCACGGAAGTGATAGGGAAGGGGAGAGGCATGGAGGAATGGTGGTTAAGCTCGTTCTGAGGTGGACTTCACCCCCTAGCCCCCTCTCCTTGGGGAGAGAGGGAACTAGTTATAGGTTTATAGACAATAACTTATGCCTATAGACTAGAAGCTAGTTCCCCCTCTCCTATGGAGAGGGGACTAGGGGGTGAGGTTCTGTTGGTCCACGTCAGAACGAAGTCGCTTTCTTATGATTAAACAAAAAATACAGCCCTACCCCCACGCCGGCTACCAAGGCCACATCGCGCGCGGTGTCCGCCGCGCTGCTTAGCAGCAGCCACACGCACAGGCCCACGCACACGGTGGCCACGCCCGTGCCGCTCCACACCCGGAAGGGCGCAGGATGGGCGGGGTTGCGGCGGCGCAGCAGGGGTAGGGCAGCGCAGGTAAGGGCAAAATAAACCAGCCGAATAATGGTGCTGAGCGTGAGCGCGTAGATGAACGTACCCGAAATGGCCAGCACCAGCTTAAGCACTGCCGACACTAGCAAGGCCACGTAGGGGGTGCGGAAGCGCGGGTGCGTAGCCCCGAAAAATGCCGGAATCTGCCCTTGCTCGGCCAGGGCAAATAACAGGCGCGGGCCGGTCAGCATCAGCGCATTGAGCGTGCCTAGGGCAATGAGCATGGCCGCGCCCGCCACCACAGCAGCCCCGGCCGGCCCCAAAAACTGCTGCGTAGCGCTGGCCAGTGGGCGCTCGGCGGTGGCCAGGCCCGGCAGCGTGCCGATGCACACCACCTGCACCAGCAAGAACAGCACGGCCACCGTGGCAATAGCCGTTAACAGCGCAAACGGCACATTGCGCTGCGGCTGCTGAATCTCGCCCGCCGGAATGGCCGCCACATCGAACCCCGAAAACGTGAAGATGAGCAGCAGCACCGCGCTCGAAAAGTGGGGGTAGGTGGGCCGCACCGCGAAGGAAAACGCGTGCCAATCGACAAAAAATAGCCCTACCCCCGCAAACAGCACCAGGATAGCCAGCTTGCTGACGGTGAATAAATTATTGATCAGCGAGGCCGTGCGCACGCCCACCAGGTTGAGTACCAGGAGCACAAGGATGAGTGCCGCCATCAGGCTGGCCCGGCCCACGCCTACCCCCGCCGCGGGCCAGAAGTAGGCCGCATAGTCCACAAACAAATTGCAGAGCGCGGCGAAGCTGGCCAGGCGCGACACCCATAGCAGCCAGCCCACCTCGAAGCTCACCAGCGGCCCGAACGCTGCCCGAGCGTACAAATAAGGGCCGCCCGCGCCGCTAAACCGGCTGCTGACTTCGGCAAAGCACAGGATGATGCCTGCCACCACGGCCGCGCTCACCACGTAGGCCACCAGGCTGTAGG
>CALMOO010000682.1 GCA_937871705.1 uncultured Hymenobacter sp. | reverse complement strand
GCTGCCGGTGCTGCAACGCCACGGCGAACACATCCGCCTAGTATCCCGCCACCCGAAGCCGGTGGCGGGGACCGAGACCCGGTCGGCCGATTTTCTGGACGCTGAACAAACCCGGCTAGCCGTGGATGGCTCCGCCATTGTCTACCTGCTTGTGGGTCTGGAATACAGCGCCAAGGTGTGGCGCCGCGACTGGCCCGTGATTATGCGCAACGTGATTGCCGCCTGCAAAGCGGCGCAGGCCCAGCTGATTTTTCTCGACAGCCTCTACACCTACGGCCGGGTCGAGGGCGCGATTACGGAAGCCACGCCGACGCGGCCAGTGAGCGAGAAAGGCCGGATTCTGGTCGACATCGAAAGCCTGCTGCTGGCCGAGCGGCACAGCGGCGGGCTGCCGGCCATCATCGCTAAAGCCTCCGACTTTTACGGTCCGGGCGTAGTCGATAAAAGCTGGCCCGGCACGTTGGTCTTCAGCCGCCTGAAAAAGAAACAGACCCCGCAATGGGCCGTCAATGCCCGGGTGCCGCGCACCTTCACCTATACGCCCGACATCGGCCGGGCCCTGTACGTGCTGGCGCAACACCCGGAGGCCTTCCACCAAACCTGGATACTGCCCGTGGCCTCGCCCACCCTCACCGGCCAGGAATTCAGCGCCCTGGCGGCGCAGTACATGCAGGGCAACGGGAAGGTGCAGGTAATTCCCAAGTGGGTATTTAGGTTGACGGGACTGTTCATTCCCTTTATGAAGGAGGCGCACGAAATGCTGTACCAGGACGAAAACGGGTACGTGCTGGACTCCACGCGCTTCAACCAAACGTTCGGCTTTACGCCTACCCCCTACGCGGAAGGCATTCTAGCCACAGCGGAGTGGTTCTTGAAAAATTGACTATTGCTGCCGCAGTAAATAAGCAGTTTCCGCACCCCTGTTCAGGTGGCTGAAACATCCGATTGCAAATAATACAAAACGTCGTTTTTGGTCATTTTGAGTTTCATAAATGGTCAGCAAAGACGCTTGAGCGGAGTTGAACCTTTGTGCTTTGTTTTTAAATCACTTTCCTTAACACCAATCCTATGTTTCTCGGACATTTCGGCGTCGGCTTCGGCGCCAAGAAGCTTCAACCGCAGGTATCGCTGGGTACTCTATTCCTGGCCGCTCAGTTAGCCGATTTGGTGTGGCCCACGCTGCTGCTGCTGGGCATCGAGCGCGTGAAAATAGTGCCGCACTTCACGGCTACCAACGCCTTCGATTTCGTGTATTATCCCTTCACGCACAGCCTGGTGGGCGAGTTGGTGGCGGGTTTGTTGCTGGGGTTGGCCTACTGGCTGCTGCGCCGCAATGTGCGAAGCGCGGTGCTGGTGGGGCTGCTGGTGCCCAGCCACTGGCTGCTGGATTTGGTGGTGCACACCCCCGATTTGCCGCTGTATCCCGGCCCTTCGCCGATGTTCGGGTTTGGGCTGTGGAACCAGTTTGCGCTGACGCAGGTGGTCGAATTCGCGCTCCTGGGCGTGGGCCTGTGGCCCTATACGCGGCGTACCACGGCCCGCAATGGCAAGGGTCGTTATGGCCTATTGGGACTGGTGGCGTTTCTGGTGCTGATACATGTGGGCGGCCTGTTCAGCCCACCGCCCGCCTCGGTGGAGGCGCTAGGTTGGTCGGGGCAGCTATTTTGGGTGACCGTGCTGCTGGCCTATTGGGTGGACCGCAACCGCGAGGTGAGCGGCCTGCCGGGTGGTGAAACGCTCCCGCTTGTCCCGTCCATTTCTTAGCAAGAACGGCTTCGTTTCGACTGGCTCGCGCAGACTCCAACCACCTCCTAATCCAAGAAAGTATAAGTTTTTCAGCAACTGATTTGGCCATTTCACCCTATGGCGGGGGAACGCTTCCCAAGAAGGTTCGCTCGCGCATGGTCCAGGGAGTTAACGGCCTCGCTGTCCATCTGCTCGAGGCCGGTTACGAAAGCCCCGGCCGCTCGCGCTGCTGCACGGCTTTCCGGACTTGGCCTACGGCTGGCGACACCTGATGCCCCTGCTGGCGGACGCCGGATACCATGTAGTGGCACCCGACCAGCGGGGCTTTGGCCGCACCACCGGGTGAGTGAACGGCTACGATACCCCGCTGGCGCCCTTTGGCCTCTTGAACATGACGCGCGACGCTCTGGCATTGGTTTTAGCCTTGGGGTATCGGCGGACGGCCTTGCTCGTCGGGCACGACCTAGGCTCACCGGTGGCGGCCTATTGTGCGCTCGCCCGACCGGACGTCTTTCCCTCGGTGATGCTGATGAGCGCTCCGTTCCCCGGTCCGCCAGCGTTTCCATTCAATACCGGCACCAGCGAGGC
>CALMOO010000681.1:12168-13289 GCA_937871705.1 uncultured Hymenobacter sp. | reverse complement strand
GAAGTAAGCATCCGGAGGTACCAAGCCAGTTGGTAGTATGGCGCCTACCTGCTAGTTTACCAGCATGACGCTAACCCAATTTCGTCTGATGCTACCTGCCGCACAACTAGCTTGGGTGCTGGCTAAGGGCACGCACCTGGCGCAGCGCTGGCACTACCAAAGCGGCGTAAACCTCTACTATCTACCCGATGGCGCTCGTGGCTTCTTTGCCGAAGTGGCGTTGGATGAGGCGCAGAGCTGCTTTGTCGTGCTTCGAAGCTTCACCAGTGCTGCGCCGCTGGAAGAGTATACGCTGAGCATTGAGCTGCCAGAAGATTTATAGAAATGTCTTGGCCTGACTGGCCGTTTTTTGAATGGCTTGTCTTGACTAAGGTACCTTCTTACTCAATTCTGCTATTAGAAAACTGCAAAACAATCTATGCTTCTGCCAGTTTCCTTCTATGTTATGTCAACTCCTACCCTTATCCCCTCTAACGACCAGGAGCGCCTTGCTGCACTAGCTCCCTACCGGGTCTTAGGCACGGCACCCGATGCCGTATTTGACGAAGTAGTTCGACTGACAGCCAAGCTATTCGACGTACCGATTGCCTTGGTTTCTCTGGTAGATGAGGGAAGCGTTTGGTTTAAGGCCAACTTTGGCATGGCGGGGGCCGAGCAGGTAGCGCGCAATGAAAGCATTTGCTCAGTAGCTATCCTCAATGAGGATACCACTATTTACACTGATTTGCTCGCGGAGCCTTGCCAACTAACAGAGCCAGGGGTAGCAGAGGCCTTGCAAATGCAGTTTTATGCCGGGCACCCTCTGCGAGATGAACAAGGCTACAATATTGGGGCATTGTGCGTTATCGACCGCCAACCTCGGCAATTGTCAGCACTTGAGCAGCGCCGCTTGCAAGACCTTGCCCAAGTAGTGATGGAGATGTTGAAGCTACGGCTGGCCTTGCACCAGCACCCAGAGCAGGACAGTACTACCTGGGTCAAGCTCTACAATCGTTTGGATACTTCGTTGAACCGACTCGACACCTTAGCTGAGTTAGCCCGTTGGGAAGAGTCGCCTACTACGCCGGCCGCTCTGAGTTACCACCAATCACGCGAAGAGGAAATTGGGTTAGTTATTCAAC
>CALMOO010000681.1:8578-12158 GCA_937871705.1 uncultured Hymenobacter sp. | reverse complement strand
GCCCTAGTTTTCGCCAAATAGCCTATTTAGCTAAGCACTAGTCTTAAAACGTAACCGGCGCTCAAGCGTATATGGCCCTAATCTAGTGTAGGCCATCAACCATGAGTGAGCAGATTATTTTGAAGACCTCCTACGGTGTGGCGCTGGCTGATGCGTCCGTGCCGTGCGTTATCACCCAGTGGCACGGCTTCGCTAATGCCAAAGAGTTTATTGCCCTACAAGGCGCCGCGCTGGCCTACTTCGAACAGCATTCTACCCCAGCCAAGCCTTGGGGGTGGGTAGGGGATGTACGCCACATGGGGGCCATTCCTGAACAGGCGCAGCACTGGCTGCAAAACGACTTCAATCCCCGTGCCATTGCGGCCGGTCTGCGCGTGGTAAACGTGGTGGTGGCCGAAAACATCTTTGGTAAAATTGCCACGCAGCGCTACGCACAAGAAACGTCGACTAAAGCCGCAGAGTTAGGCGTGTATTACTATTCCTCAATGGAGGAAGCTAAAGCTGGCATTCAGCTAGAGTTACAAGCCAGGTAAATTTCAACGCGGCGCATTATTCGCGGTGCTGCGCAGCTTTAGCAGCTCGGTGCCGCCAGGAGATTGCGCGCTGAGGCTTATGCTATCTGAGGATTTATAAGAAAGCCTTAAAAAATGAAAAGCCTCGCTCCCAAATCAGAAACGAGGTTTTCAGTGGAGCTGCAGGGTGTGACTTATTCACACAACCTCCCACAAAAACCTGCAATGGAAGCCGCCAAGGGCGTTTTACTTCTCCCCTATTGGGTGCAACTGGGTGCAATTGTTTGGTAAAACTGGGTGCAAAAATCAGAGTGCACCCAGTTTCTCCCAGGCTTGTAGGAAAAGCGGTCCATACCGGTCCAACGTGTCGTAGCCGTAGACCGATCCACCGGCCAAATGGCCTAGGGCGACCTCCTTTAGATGCTGGTCCCCACCCGACCCCCACAGGACCAGGTCAGCCCCGGTATGCCGCGGCGTGTGCGTGGTGATGGCTTGCCAGAGGGGCAGCGGCTCCTCCTCGGCTTTGCCGGCCCGGAAGCGGACCCGCACGAAGGTGCGTGTCAGCCCAGCTGCCTCGGCTATCTCCTTGATATAGGCGTTACGCTTCTGCTGCGCTACCACGGGCACCTGACCCTGCCAGCGCTGCCAGATGGCCGCGGCGGCCGGCGGCAAGGGCAGGCGCACCTCATGGCCGGTCTTTACCTGGTGGAACTCCAGCACCGGCGTCAGGCCAATGCCGGGTAGCAGCTGCTCGCTGACGTGGTGGGCTTTTAGCTGGCGCAGGTCGGAGTCGCGCAGCAGCAGCAAGGTCTGAAAGAGCAGGCGTTCGCGCTCGCGGTGCAAGTACTGGTGCTGCGCGGGCAGCTCGACCCGGGCCAGGGCCTGCAGCTCTTCCACGCGCAGGCTCACGGCCCGGCCAAACTTGACCCGCAGGGCCAGCCAGGCCGGGATGTGGCGCTCAGCCAGCCGGTGGGCGATGCGCAGGAACTTGACGTGCTGACTTACCGTGGCATCGGCCAGGCCCGCCTCGTAGAGGTAAGCCAGGTACTCGAAGTAGACGGGCTTGGTGAACTGACGTAGGCTCATGCCCGGCTGAAACTTCTCCAGGTGATTCACCACCTGCTGGTAGCGGCGTAGGGCGTCGGAGGTGGAGCCGGGGTGCTCCTGCTGCCACTGGGCGTAGTAGTTGAGGAAAGTAGTATCGAGCGGGTCCGGCGGGGCGGCCGCGGCCGGCGCTACTGCCTGGCCCGGTTTACGTACCAGGGCCAGCACCTGCTCGCGGCTGACGGCTTGCCGGTGGGCATCAGCCTTGTTGAAGAGGTCAGTCAGCTCGGCTACCAGCCCGGCCAGCTTGGTATTGAGGCCTGGGCTACCGGGCTCGGCTTTGGCAATGGTGCGGCCGAGCTTGGCGTCGGCAGCGAAGTGAGCCGGCTGGCAGCTCACGCCGGTCGGCAGCTTCTCGCGCTGGTTGGCCCACGTCACGTCGAGCAGGACCCGGCAGCGGCCTTGGGCATCGGGACGGGAGGGGAGCTGGCGGAAGGCGTACTGCATGAGACCGGCAAGTTAGCACCGGCTGCAAGTAGTGTTAGCAGGCGGGCACAAGCCATTTCTAAGCGCATAACGGGCATCTTTTTGCCCAGCTAGGTAGCGCAAAATGTCCTAACTAGCTTACCATTGGGCAGGAGTCGTAGCCCTTGCTGAGGCCAAAACGCTAGTGGGCAGCACGCAACCAATACTAGACTGGACGATAACCGACTGTTTTCACAAGCGGCATTGTCGTGAAAACACCGACTTTGTCCTGGATTTACATCGGACTACGCCCGAGCTTTGTCTTACTTAAAAGCTAGTCCACTTATCCGTCGTCCCATTATTTACGTCCTGCTTATTTACCTAGTCCAGTTAGCTACTTAGCCTCCCAACCCGGAAAAGCCCCGCCAGTAACTGCGGGGCTTTTTGTTGCGTGTTTCCCGTAGCGGGGCATCGGGCAGCCGTTAGGGGAGTTGCACCAACCACGTAGCAGCTTCGGCATCATTGTCGAAGAGGCGGTACGTCATCGCGGCGGCTTTGGCCTCGTTCATAACCTGACTGACGGAGAGCCGGGCGAAGACGTCGTGCGGCAGCAGCACCGCCCCGTAGAGCTCACTGGTGCGCCGCTGCGCACTCGTGAGCCAGTACTCGGTTACCCAGGCGATTTCTTCGGGGGTGAAAGGTGCCATCAGGCGTTGGTCGCCGAGCAGTTTATGCCAGCCCTGCCGGCTCAAGAGCTGCCCGGCATGGGTCAGGAAGGCTTGCAGTTCGTTGAGCTTGCGAGGACCGGGGTGGTACTGCACGACCACGTACTGCCCGGCGGGCTGCTCCAGCAGGCGGCCGACTGAGTTTTCATAATAGAGGCGCAGCGTAGCGTAGGGCATGGATAGGGCCATTACGAGGGTAAAGGGGCACTACGTAAAATCAGACGGGAAGGCTGAGTTTACTTTTTGCAGGGCAACTTACGGCTGCCTGGCTAGCACTGGGCCAGCCAGGCAGCCGCAGCCGTCAGGTCCGGAAATTGCCGGTAGGTCAGTTCGGCTACGCCAATATCCTGCCGCAGTTGGCTCACGGCGAGGCGGGCAAACACGTCCTGGGCGAGCACGACGGCCGCGTAAATTCGGCCGGGGTAGCGCGTCGTGTAGTCTTCCCAATGCGCGACCAGCCACGCGCTTTGCTCGGGGGTGAAGGGCGCCATCAGGTGCTGGTCGCCCAGAATGCGGTACCAGCGGTTGCGCAGCAGCAGGTGCCCGATGTGGGTAATGAGCGCCTGTAAGTCGGGCAGCGTGCGCGGGCCGGGTTTGTAGAGAAGCAGCGCGTACTTGGCGGGATGTTCCAGTACCTGCCCGGCAGCATTTTCAAAGGAGAGACGGGGAGCAGCAGTAGAAATAGGCATAGCTAATTAAGTAGCACACACAGCGTAGCAGGCGCAGCGTATACTACGAAGCTAGTCGGGAACCCCCACTCCTGCAAGGGAAACGGGCTTGCCAGCGGCTGCTCAGCGGGTGGGATGGTCGTAGATGGGCGACGCGACATTGTGC
>CALMOO010000681.1:0-8568 GCA_937871705.1 uncultured Hymenobacter sp. | reverse complement strand
GCACAGGCGTAGGCGCATTTTGGCCCGTGACCTGCTTTTTAGGCAGCAACAGGGCCACGACGGCGAGCAGCACAGCCACCACGAGAAAGAGGAAGAGGGCGCCTTTCTTGAGGCTCCTCGGGGCGGGGGCACTCAGGCCGTCCGGAGACGAGGGAGAGGAGGGCTGCATAAGGCTAGTACTGGCGGATGAAACGTCTGCTACGTAGCCGCGTCGTAGCTGGCTGAAAAACTACGTTGTGGAGGCGACACGCCCTGCTAGTGGTAGGGAGGCTTCTCCCCTGCGCGGGGGGGCTTGCAGCTGGTGAGTTTGCCACCCTCGTTAGTACTACCTATATTGGCATCCCACTTCACCTTTACTGGTTTGACGATGAAAAAAGTAACAGGCCTTGGCGGCGTATTTTTCAAGTGCGCTAATCCGCAAGCAATGAATGACTGGTATGCTCAACACCTGGGCTTGGCTACCAGCGACTATGGCACGGCGTTCGAGTGGCGGCAGGCCGATAATGCGGCGAAAAAGGGAGTTACTACCTGGGCCACGTTTGCGCAGGATACGGCTTACTTCAATCCCTCGGCCAAGCCCTTTATGATTAACTACCGGGTGGCCGATATTATCGGCTTGGTCGAGGAGTTGCGAAAGGCCAACGTGACCATTGTGGATGAGATTGCCGAATACGCCTATGGCAAATTCGTCCACGTGCTCGACCCGGAAGGGAACATTCTGGAGTTATGGGAGCCTGCCGAGGAGGGAACGCCGGATGAGGAGGCAAGCTAGTTTAGGTGAGGTTTTCAATTAAAAAAGCCTCGTGGAGACGGCGCTTTTGCCTCGGCAGCAACCCCAACTAGGTGCGGGGCTGCAAGACGAAGGCTTTCATCATTTGCAGTAGCATGTCATCGGTGGCGCTCAAGCCGGGCGCCTGCAGGTTTAGCGCTTCCGGGCTCATATAGCCCGCTAGCTGGGCAAACTGCTCGGCTGAGACGGGGCGAAAGGCCATCGACCAGTTGGCAAAGCTGCGCTGGGCAATCAGCTTATCGGCAAACTTGAAGACCTGCCCATGCCGCTCGTCCTGCAGCAGCTTGGCATAGAGCATAGCCAGGGTGGCCTCCTCGCCCTCGATGATTTGCATGAACTGCCCGTCGCCGTAGACCAGGGCCCCCGTAATGCCTTCCTGCGCATTGACCTCGCGCGCCTGCGTGAGCAGCGTTGTCAATTCCTCGTCGCTCAAGGGCCGGGTGGCCCGGCTCAGGTAAATGATGTGGTGCATGGGGCGAAGATAAAAGAAGTCCCGTGGTGAGGAGGCTCTCTCCTTGCGCACGCACTTTCTTACCAGGTGCATGTGCGGTACAAGTCAAGTTCAGGTCAACGTAATAACCCACCTGAGGTTAAAACATTTAGCAGCTTATTACGTTGGTAAGTGATTACTTACACACTCTCTTTTTCCCACCCATCAAATTCGCTCGCCATGATACACTTGCAGCAAGCCCTTGCTCAACACTGGAACCTGAGCACTTCGCACTATTTTCAACTGCGCTTACTCTGCTCCCTGCTCTTAGGACCCCTACTTGGGGTGCTCTGCCTGATACTCTTCACCAAGCGCCGGGCAGCTACTGCGAGCGCGACGCGACGGGTTAGGCTGCTCACCAGTATTCTTGCGCTTCGGCCAGCAGCTCCCCGGCCCTTGTAGCCCAACAGCCCTACGTGCCACTTCTGGTCAGCACAAAGAAAGCCCCGCGTCAACGGGGCTTTTTTGTGGGCTACTCGCGGGGCGTTCGGAGTTTCCGTGGCGGCTTGGGCGCGGGTGGTGTGGTAGTGGACTGCTGGGCCGTTGCCTGAGCCCTTTCTTGTCTTATCCGGTCTATGGCATTGGCCATCGCTAGCGCATAGTCTTCTTGGTTATCGAATAGGTCGGTGGGGTAGGTAGACTTTCGAGCCTCCTTTGATTCTTCCGGCTTCTCTGACACCGCTGGTACAAAGGGGGCAAAGCTCTCGATGACCACGGCGGGAGCTAGCGCGGCTACTAGCTGGTTGTAAACCTCATCCCGTTCATCAGCCCTAGCATAAACTTGCTCCATCTCGCGCCGGCTGGTCAGCATCAATTGGCTAGTATAGATGGTGCCCTGCTCAAGTGGGTATTGGTGGCTGTATTCGACTTTACCAGCTTTTGAGGCTAAGTCAATATCACTAGTGTATACCGAAGCTATCTGCGCGACATTGAGCAGGGTACGGCGACCGTTACGCTTGAAGTAGATGTAAGTAGAGCCGACCATAGAGACGAGGGTTGCAGGAGCGGCGAAGCTACGGGGTAATGAGCACTACTGAGCCTTTTAGTTTAAGGCTGGTTACGTGGCCTTTTAACAGGTATGAATGGCTTCGGCTTCTCAGGCATAGATGGCGTATCGCCAGGTAGAGTAGGCTTT
Organism: uncultured Hymenobacter sp.; assembly: GCA_937871705.1. Lineage (GTDB taxonomy): Bacteria > Bacteroidota > Bacteroidia > Cytophagales > Hymenobacteraceae > Hymenobacter. The sequence goes on along the minus strand of CALMOO010000681.1, from coordinate 6,153 downwards.
TTGACGAGCAGCGGCTTAAGCGCCATCTTCACCATCTTCAGTGTAGCCGTACACCTTTCCTCTGAGTCGAATACCAACTCAATACTCTTACCTCCAACTAAGGACACGTTAAGGGCGTGAATCACGGCTGCTGGCGAGCCTGCTACTTCATATGCTTTCCGCTTGTGCTCCGAAAGCATGGTCTCCATTTGCTCGATAGAGACAATCTGCGACACATTAATTATTGTATCAGGATGGGTTGCGAGTTCGATGAACTGCCAAGTAGCCATAGTTGAGCGTGTAGGTGGGATGCCACGAAGCTACACCAACTGCCCTGCTTATCATGTAGCTGCTGCGTTGCCCAAAATCAAGATAGTCAGTAGTGTCGAGATAGACATCATAATAGAGACTAGCTTTTGCTAAGTAATATACATTTATTTTAAACGGTGAGGACTAATTCCAACCGTTTTAGCAGGCAGTCGTTTATACATTTGCCTCTTAGCAATACTTTAATAAGTGAACGCTTTGTTTCTCTGCCGTTAAGGCAGCAGTAGATTTTCAGTAAAATACGATGAATGAGGCTTTTGCCTACGGTTTAACACTGCTTGAAATGCTTGGGGACTCCAATCATACAACAGGACTTGTGCGTGTATCAACGTTAGAGGAAGACAGAAGTCAACTAAATCCAGAGGAAATCATTGCTCTTGAAAGCGCAGCTAATTATGATGTAGACTATGTTTATTTTAGAAGATTTAATAATAGACCTTCTATAAGCCAAGTTTATATATATGATTATACGGAGCAAAAACCATTTATTGAAGATGAGCTTGTACAGCTACATAAGCAACTATATAGCTCAGGATTAACACCTATGTTTTTCGTTTTCACGAAAAACCAAGTCATCATTTTTAATTGTTTAGAAAAGCCAGCTGAGGGGGATAAATTCAAATACAAACCTCTAACCACGATTCAGCTTGCATCAGAGGCAGAAAACTATATAAGCGAAGTAAATATTAAAAAATTACAAAGCTTTTCAGGAAGATCTTTTGATAATGGCACTTTCTGGGAAGACTCTTATTATAGCAAGTTTTTTAAAGCAAAGAACGGCGCTTATGAACAACTTCTGTCAGAACTTAAGCAAGCCTTAAAAGATATTGTCTCTAAAAAGATACTTCCCGCGGCAATTGCCAGGAAGTTCATGGTTATTGCCATACTTATAAAGTATCTTGAGGACAGGGTTGATGCGAAAGGAAACTCTGTTTTTCCTAAACAGTTCTTCGGAAACTTCTTCGCCGGCGCACAAACATTTACCGATGTACTTCAAGATTCAGAAGCCACTGCAAGCCTCTTAAAAGACCTTGCATCACATTTTGGAGGGGAAGTTTTTAGGATAGATGATGACGAGCAACAAGCAATATTATCTACTGACCTGAGACGATTTGCACAGTTTCTTCAAGGCGATTTAAAAGGAATTCAGTTTGTATTTTGGAAACTGTATTCTTTTAACGATTTACCTATAGAATTAATCAGCAACATATACGAAGAGTTCTTAGGTAAGAAGCCAGGCGTGGTATATACTCCGCCATACTTAGTTAACTTCATATTAGATGAAGTTTTACCTTTATCCGAGGAGAATACAAAATTAAAAATTCTAGACCCTGCCTGTGGCTCTGGCGTTTTTTTAGTTGGAGCTTACCGCAGACTTATTCAAAGATGGAGGAAGTCAAACAACTGGCAAACTCCAAATTTGGCAACACTCAAAGAGCTTTTAGTAAATAGTATTTATGGTGTTGATAAAGATGCTGATGCTACTAATTTAACAATATTCAGTTTAAGTCTTGCTCTCTGTGATGAGTTAACACCAAAGCAAATATGGGAGGAGCTAAGATTTGATAATCTAAGAGAAAGGAACATCTATAATGATGATTTTTTTAACATCCTACTCACAGATGACAAATTCACTAATATTGGTTTTGATTTAATCATTGGAAATCCACCTTTTGAATCAAAACTAACTCTAGCAGGGCGTGCAATAGAAAAATTAGAATTGAGCCGCAATCGTATTCCTGTAATAATTGGAGAACACCCAATAATTGTACGCGGCGGCCTCCCAGATAACCAAATTGCCCTATTATTTCTGGAGCAATCTATAAATATTAGCAAAAAGGGCGGATTGGTGTGCTTAATACAGCCTTCTGGACCTTTACTTTATAATAAATCGTCGCTGGACTTCAGAAGAAATATGTTGCGGAGACATCATATTCCTCAGATAATAGATTTTACTCATATCAGCCGCACGCTTTTTGGTGCTAGAGGTGATGTAGCAACAGCAGCGATTTTTGCTAAAAATGAGCCTGCTCAAGACAAAGGCTTATTACACATTACCGTTCGCAGGACTAAGGTTAACAAAGAGAAGCTCTACTTCGAATTAGATAGCTACGACTTTCACTATGTACCACGTGAAAAGGCATTAAATGATGTATACATATGGAAGGCCAATCTTCTAGGTGGACATAGATACCATCAATTTATTAGTAGGCTTTCTGAGCTTAGAACACTTGGACAATATTTACAGCAACAAAAAGAGTCTAGAAAATGGGTAATAAGTGAGGGTTTTACTTTAGCTACTAGAGGCGATATTCAAGAACTAAATACTGCTATCACTGATAAAAATTTATCTAAATGGGACAAGTTAGAAAGAAAGCTGACAGCAAATTTTTTGACTGGAAAAAGATACTTACCTACTGATGCGTTTACAGAAGATGGAATTGACTATCATCAAATCCGTAAATTGGAAGACAAATATTTCCATAGCAAAGGAGATGAACTAGCATACCACCCTCCACATATACTTATTAAAGAGGTTGTTTCTGGCAGCGAGATTCCTTCACTGCTGTCTAATGAATACTTAATATTCAATAACAGTGTTATCGGTATTCATGCGCCAAAAGAAGATTATACGTTACTAGAAGAATTATTCCAAAAGCTTAGCAAGAGTACCTTATACTCTTTCTATTTAGCTGGAACTAGTGGTAGGTATATGGTAAATAAATCATCATCCGTTCTCAAGAACGACATTGAAAATTTGCCATTTCCAGAAGACTCAACTGAATTAAATATTAGCCACTTTGAACAAATATTAATTGATGACTTCAATCAATATTTGTTAGATTTTAGGAGGAAAGGAGAAAATTCAGCAGGAACTCTAGAAGATGCATCAAGGCAATCGCTAATCGAATTTGGGCAAGTATATTGCGAAGTACTCAATTCAGTATATAAATCAGTACAACCTTATCAGTACTTCGAAACAGACTCTTTCATTTGCTACCCCTTTTTCTTTGGCAACAAACCTGATATAGAATTCAACAATTCTGCTCAATTAGAGAAACATATTTCTAATTTGGCCACAAAAGTATATGGCCTGAATACTAGGATAACTAGGTTATTAAGAATGTATGAGCACAATATTATTTATTTAATAAAGCCTAAAAAAGTCAGATATTGGTTAAAGTCTATTGCCTTGCGCGACGCTGATGAAACTTTTTCGGATTTAAGAAAACAGGGGTACTAATGCTATCGGAGAACCAACCTTTTATAGGTAGCGGCGCACTTAATATTACTGCTGATATAGAGCTTCCAGCTTCTATATCAGCAGTAATAAATTTCATAGAATTGCAATTTGCTGCTTTTATCCTCAATCTTACTGGCAACTATAATACCAGTGAAAAAGCATTAACTGATAAATTGTGCAAGTTCCTCAATAGGAATGCAGTAGGATATCCTTTTTTCTTCCAACACGAGAATGTAGAAAGTTACAGTTCTGGACTTAGCCCTCAAGTAGATATTGGTACAGTTTCGTATTCTACTCAGTTAAATATAGGAGACAAGAGTTATGGAGAATTTGACTCTTTTTTCTCAATAGAAGCGAAACGGTTACCTACACCAGGTGCTGGCAGGGAAAAGGAATATATCATTGGTACCAATAAATCCTCCGGAGGAATAGAACGATTCAAAAAAGGGATTCATGGCAAGGGCTTAAGATATGCAGCTTTAGTTGCTTACATACAAAAAGAGGATTTCGAGTACTGGCTATTAACGATTAATGGCTGGATAGATGAACTAATAACATCAGAAGGCGAATTTTGGAAGCTCGAGGATAAATTAAAGAGGGAATTAAATACCAATAGTTTAGCTAGATATAAATCAACAAATTACAGAATAATAGGCATGCAAAACGACTACATAAATCTAGTCCATTTTTGGTTGAAAATGGACGACAGTAATTTAATCGGCTTATCTAAAGCTGGCTTAGCTTAGCGCGGTGCTTTTTTCTTATCAAGCACTTGCTCCAGTAGATAACGTAAGTCTCCCACTTCGTTCTCTATATACCGACGCCACTCTGGCAAGTCTTGGTTGGCCTTTTCGCAACGCTTAGTTAGCAGCCACTCAAAGCGCCAGAGTTCAAGAACATCCTCATCAATGTTAAGGTCGAACGTCGGGCTATGTGGATTGTCGGATTGACACCGCAGCGTGCCTAATGAGGGTCGCACCGTTACGCGCTTCAACTGCAAGCCACGGGAGTTGCTTACGACAACTGCTACCGTTTCTTCTCTCAACAGCCGCCACTCACCACGCGGCACCTGCTGGCATACGGCAATATCATCAGCGTAAAATGTGGGTTCCATTGAGTCGCCAGTGAGGTAGAATCCCTTCACTGGCTGGGCACCCTTTGCCATGTGATTAGGCAGCGTGATGGCTTCTAGCTCCTCGTAGTACTCGTTGCTCTGGTAGCCTGCTAGATAATTAGCTGCTGCCTTATAGTTGATGAGTGGAGCCTGAATGTTGCCTTTAGTATCAGGCTGAATATATAGGTCAGGGCTGGAATGTAAGACAGGATTATTTGGTATGGCGTCTTTTTCTGACGACTGGCTCTCATTTATTCTATCCTGACCAGTCAACAGATAGTCTACTGACACTTTAAAGAGGCGCGCTAGCTTAACTAAATTTTCTGGCGAAGGGATGCTTTTCCCCTTCTCGAAAGAGGACACACCGCTCTTAGTCAGTCCTAAGACTGTCCCAATCTCTTCTTGACTTTTATCTGCGGACTTACGCAAGGAAAAAATACGCTCCGCAAAACCTTCTATCTCAGACATATAAAAAATAAGTAGATAAATAATCGACTTATTTATCAAGTATCTATTGACTAGTAGAGCATTAGTCTACTACATTTGTCATCAACAACATCAACACCACCAAAGTACGACAATGAAAAACAACCAAGCACCACCGAAGCTGCGGCAATTGATGCCTGAGGGCTTCCTCGGCACGCTCGCCGACCGGACGGGCTGCACCTCCGTGCCCGACCTCTCCCAAATCGTGCTCCGCGAGCGCAGTAATTCCAAGTACTGGCCCGCCGTGCTGGCCCTGGCCCAGCAGACCAACCCTCAAGGCTACGCCGCCTGGGCCGCCTTAAACCCCGACAAGGTGCCCGCTCTTCCCCAAGCCGCCTAGTCACCCTCACCCTATCCTTCTTCTTTCACCCCAAACATCGTTTCGTTTCCCCAATGGAAAAGCCGCTGCTTCCTTCCCTGGCCTCCGCCCTCAAGGGCGAGAAACCCATTGCGCTCACCGAGGGCTTTCGCGAAGGCGACCTGCTCCACTTAAAAGCCGAGGTAGCGGGCCGCCCTGCCGGCACGGTGCTGCCGGTGCTGGGCTACTGCCTTTGCGTCGATGCCCAGGGCCAGCCCTACGCCCTGCGGGCCTACGTGCCGCTGAGCCCCGCTTTTGCCACCACCTACGCTGGCCGGGAAGCTGCCCGCTTTCCCGAGCCCAATCAGCGCGAGCGCTGGCTCGGCGGCGTGCAGATGCGCTTTACGGAAGTGGACCTCACCGACCACGCCCACGAGCTGGCCCTGGAGCGCCGCCGCGAGGGCCTTGTGATTCAGATGTACCCCGACCGCCAGCAAAGCCGCCTGGCGGCCTGATTCCTACCCCCTACCGGCCATGTCTAAACCCACGCTCTCCTTCGAAATCGCCACCAGCCAAATCGTGCAGGTGCATATGTCGGACCCAGCTGACCGCCTCACGTGCGAGAACCTAGCCAAGCACCAGGTAGAGGTGGATAAGGAGAAAGCCGAGCTACGCCGCACCTACCATCTGGGCAAAGAGCAGACG
>CALMOO010000680.1:502-3004 GCA_937871705.1 uncultured Hymenobacter sp. | reverse complement strand
GCCGCGCTTCGTCGCCGGGCTGCTGGTAGCGCGCCAGCAGCCAGCGCAAGGCCGGCAGCTCCTGGGTGGGGTAGCCCAGGCCAAGGGTTGGCTCCACAAAAAAGCGGTTGAGCACGGCATCGGCGCGGCGCGTGGCCGCTACATCGCGAGCTGAGTCGGGCCGGTGCGGCGTGAGGTACGAGCACGAAAACGTGGTGCCAATCTGGGCCGAACTGGGCAGGGTGGCCCGCAAGGCCCTACCCCCCTCGGCCTGGGCCAGGGTGGCGTGGTGCGCCGCCGCCAGAAACGCCCCCAGGTGCCGCCGCCCCGGCGCGTGCACGCCCAGCATGTGCCCGGCGCCCACAAATACCATGGGCTCGTTGAGGACCATCCAGTGCGCCACGCGGTCGCCGAGGTGGCGGGCCATCACGTCGGCATAGTTTGAAAACCAGTCTACTACCTCGCGGTTGGTCCAGCCGCCGCGCGCTTGCAGGGCGCTGGGCAAATCCCAGTGGTAGAGTGTGAGCCAGGGGCGCAGGTCGCGGGCCAGGCAGGCATCGACCAGCCGGTCGTAGAAGTCTAGCCCTCGGCGATTTACCGAGCCGGTGCCCTTGGGCAGCACCCGCGCCCACGCCGTGGAGAAGCGAAAATCCGTGAGCCCCATAGCCTGGGCCAGGTCCAGGTCTTGCTCGTAGCGGTGAAAAAAATCGGTGGCTACCCGCCCGTGCTCGCCCCGCTGAACCGCGCCCTTGCGCCGCGTAAAATCATCCCAGATACTCGGCTCCTTGCCCTGCTGCTGCCAAGCGCCCTCGGTTTGGTAAGCCGCCGTGGAAGCGCCCCAGTAGAAATCGGGCCCGAAAGCCGCCCGCGAAACCTCGGCGGGTGCCGAAGCCGGGAAAAATGCCGCCGGCAACGGGTCAGCAGCTTGCGCAAGTAACTCATTCATATACAAAACAAGCTACGCCGACGCGGCTTGCGGAAAAGCTAGGGTAGGCAGCTGCTCGCGCAGCAAGCGGTCCACGATGGTGGCCGTTTGGTCGGGGTAGTCTACGGCCACGGGCTGGCCGCGGTGCAGCCAATCGTCGAGCGTAGCCATATTTTTATCTTTAAAATTCTTCACGATGGGCACGCCCATCTTAGCCAGCGCCGCGGCGTTGCACTGCTGCTCATACTGCTGCTTCATGGGCATCGCCAGTAGTTTTTTGCCCAGAAAAAGCGCCTCGGCGGGCGTTTCGAAGCCGGCGCCGCAGAGCACGCCCTCGGCTCGCGCCAGGCTGGCCAGAAAAGCTGGCCCGCTCACCGGCCACACCCGCACGTTGCCGTGCGTGGAGGGGGTAGGGCTATGCTTGCTGAATACTTCCCAGTGCACCGAGCGGCTAAGGTAGCGTAGCCGCGCCACCAGCCGCGCTTCCTCAAAGGCGGGCAGGTACACCGTGTAGTGGCCGTCGTTGGCGGGCGCCAGCTCGCGCACCTGCTGCCGGATTACAGGCGTGGCAATGCCCGGCGCATACGCCTGAAAATGAAAGCCATACTGCGCGGTGCTTGGCGCGTAGTGGCGCAGCACGGCGCGGCCGGCGGGGTCTTCGGCTTTGGGGCGCGGGGCGGCCGGGTGCAGCACAGCGCTCTGGTGGCTCAGGGCCACGCAGGGCACGCCGCGGAGCCGGCACGCCCAGCTCGATACTGGCTCAAAATCACTGATTACCAAATCGTAATCGCGCACCGGCAGGTGCCGTATCTCGTGCACGAAGCGCGCCGAATTGAACTGCTGGAACGTCTTGGCGAAGTTGATTCCGCCTTTTTTACCAAACAAAAAGCCCATGCCGCGGGCCTGGTAGCGCACTTCGAAGGGCAAGGGCAGGTCGGCGGGTGGGCCGCTCACCAGCACGTCCAGTTGCTGGCAGCGCGCTTGCAGCAACGGCACCATGTCGAGGGCGCGGGCCAGGTGGCCGTTGCCAGTGCCTTGGATGGCATAAAGTATTCGCATTCAGTTAATAACAAATATTTTGTCCTTGCGAGCGCAACGAAGTGGAGCGCAAGAACAACTGGCTTTTCATTTTATCTTAAACTCCGCCAGCAGCCCCTCCAGCAGCGTGGCCGCGTTGGCATCGGCGGCCACGTCGGTGGCGTCGAGGGTAGCCTCGGCCGGCTGGGTCATGCGCGGGTCCTGGTTGTAGTAGTAGAGCTGCCAGCCAGCCTCGGGCGTGTATTCCAGAGCGGTGAGGTTTTCGACCCAATCGCCGGAGTTGAGGTAGGTGATTTCGCCCTTTTGGGTGGGTAGGGTCTTGATTTCGGGCTGGTGAATGTGGCCGCAGGCCACGTAGCGGTAGCCCTCGTCGGCGGCAATGTCGGCGGCCGTCTGCTCGAAATTGTTGATGGCGGCCACGGCCGTCTTCACGCGCTCCTTCACCAGCTTCGACAACGCCACGCGGGGCCGCCCGAGTTTGTCGAGCAAGAAGTTAACGAAGCGATTCAGCAGAATTAACAGGTCGTAGCCCTGCCCACCCAGCTTGGCTAGCCAGCGCG
>CALMOO010000680.1:0-492 GCA_937871705.1 uncultured Hymenobacter sp. | reverse complement strand
CGTGAAACAGCCAGGTGCGGCCATGCGGCAAGTCGAGCACCAGCTTGTTATCCAGGTGAAAATTGCCTAGCTTCAGGCCCGCGAACTTGCGCAGCAGCTCGTCGTGGTTGCCGGTGAGGTAGTAGATTTTGGTGCCCTTGGCGGCGCGGCTGGCCAGGTAGCGCACCACCCGCATGTGGGCCGGCGGCCAGTAGTTTTTACTGAACTGCCAGATGTCGACGATGTCGCCATTGAGCACCAGCACCTGCGGCCGAATGCTCTTGAGGTAGCGCAGCAGCTCGGTGGCGTGGCAGCCGTAAGTGCCCAGGTGCACGTCGCTCACCACGGCCACCTGCACCCGGCGGCGCTTGGGGCGGCGCGCTTTCGGTACCGTAGGCGCTAGCGAGAGGCTGCTCATGCGAGGGGGGGTAGAGAGCCCCGCGCGCGGCGCGGCCGCACCGCCGGCTGCCGGCCGCGCCGGTCCTGTCCACCAAGGCCGGCTGGCGACTGGCC
>CALMOO010000679.1:12954-14359 GCA_937871705.1 uncultured Hymenobacter sp. | reverse complement strand
GCTTAAGGGCACCCCTAGCTCGGTGGCGAGGCGCTGGGTTTCGGCCAGGGCATCCGGGTATTCCTCGTAGTTCCCCGGCACATAGAGTCCGTAATGGATGGGGACGAGCTGGCGGGCGTGCAGCAGTTGGGCGGCCGACACGGCCTGGAGCGGCGTGAGCGTGGCCGGCACCGGGCTGAAGGTCAGGTGGGGCAAATGCGCCACCGCGCCGTTGATGGGTAGGAACACCGCGTCGAACGTTTGGTAGCGGGTGCCCAGGCGCCAAAACTGGTTGTGCCAGATGGTATCGCCCCCGTGCAGGATGCGGTGCTCGCCGTCCTCCACCACCCACGAGCACTGCGGGTCGCCGAAGCCATCCATCGCGTACACCGCCGTGATTTTCAGCTCGCCCCACTGAAATTCCTGCCCCAGCGCCAAGCCCACCACCCGGTCGAGGCCGGCGGCGCGCAGCGTGTCGGCCACGGCATCGAGGCAAAACACCAGCCCCTCGGGCCGCAGGCAGTCCCGGATAAGCTGCGGGTCGTAGTGGTCGGGGTGCAGGTGCGTGAGCAGGATGTAGTCGGCCTGGGTCGTGGCGCCGGAAACCAGGGTGCCGCCCTGGTCCACCTGGCCGGTCGCGGCCCCGCCTGCAAAGGCCGCGAAGTCTTCCACGGCATCAATCAGGATGACACGGCCGGCGGCTTCGAGGCGCAGGCCGGCCCATTTTAAACGCTGGATGTGCATGGCTTGTAGGAACTGGTTAAAAATGAATTGAGTAAGTTGTCGGTATCTGCCCTTTACACCCGCCCGGTTGGCCCCCAGCGGGGGCGGTAGGCGGCCAACCGGGCGGGTGTAAAGGGCGCTTTGCTTAGCCGGGTAGGCTCACCGCCGGGGCCGGCCCGGGAGCCGCCGCCCCGACCAGCCAGTGATATAGCCCGCAGGCCAGCGCGCCACAGGCGGCCACCACCAGCGCCATCGGCCAGGTGGTGCCATCGGCCAGCGCGCTGGTCGTGAGGGCGGCCAGCGTGCCGCAGCTGTAGCTGAGCGTACCCAGCAGGGAGGCGGCGCTGCCGGCGTGCGCGGCGTGCCGCTGCAAGGCCCCGGCCGTGGCGTTGGGCGAGGCCAGGCCCACGCAGCTCACCACCACGAACAGGGGCCCTTCCAGCCCGTAGAGGCCGCCCCACCCCGTGCGGGCCAGCCCCCACAAGGCCAGGCCCGCGAGCAGCGCCACCCAGGTCACGCCCCGCAGAATTTGCTGGAACGAATAATGCCGCAGCAACCAGTTGTTGAGCTGCGAGGCCGCAATCAAACCACTGGCATTGAGACCAAAGAGCAGGCCGTACTGCTGCGTACTCAACCCGTAGAGCTGGGTGAACACGAACGGCGAGCCGGCAATGTAGGCGAACATGGCCCCCAGCACCAGGCC
>CALMOO010000679.1:0-12944 GCA_937871705.1 uncultured Hymenobacter sp. | reverse complement strand
GGCCCGACGTGAGGGCGTAGCCCACGAAGGCGCGGTCGCGCAAGAGCAAGGCGTAGGTGTGCAACGCCCGGCGCACGGCCTCGGGGTTGCGGCGCTCGGCGGGCAGCGTTTCGCGCAGGCCCAGGGCCACGGCCGCGATGGTGAGGGCCGCCAGCCCGGCCAGCAGCCAAAAAATCAGGCGCCAGCTCGTGTGCGCTACCAATACGCTGCCCACCGTGGGAGCCAGGATGGGGGCCACGCCCATCACCAGCAGCATGGTCGAGAAGATGCGGGCCGCCTGGTTGCCAGCAAACTCGTCGCGCACGATGGCGAAGCCCAGCACCGCGCCCGCGCAGCCACCGACCGCTTGCAGCACCCGCCAGCCGATGAGGCCTTCGACGGAGGTACTGGCCGCACAGCCCCCGGACGCCACAAGGTAAAGCACCAGGCCCGCCAGCAGGTAGGGCTTGCGGCCGTACTGGTCGGCCAGCGGGCCGTAGAGCAGCTGCCCCAGCGCCAGCCCCCCCATGTAGGCGGCCACCGTGTACTGCACGGTGGAGATGGGCGACCCAAACTCGCGGGCAATGGCCGGAAAGGCCGGCAGGTACATATCAATGCTCATCGGCCCGAAGGCCGTGAGCAGGCCCAGCAGCACGAGGCCACCGCGGCCCGGTGCCGCCGTAGTCATGGTTGGTGCTGGCTAGTAGGCGGCCGTGAAGCGCTGGCGCGGGTAGCGGGCCTGCTCCACCTCGTCGAGCACGGCCACGGCCAGGTCCTGCACCGAAAGGTAGCTGCGGCCGGCCTCGTTGAAGACGGGGCTTTCAGTGTCCAGGCGGTAGTGGCCGGTGCGGCCCGTAGCGATGCCGGGGTGCATCTCCAGGGCCGGGCTGAAGAAGGTCCAATCTAGCTGCGTATTCTGGCGCAGCTCGCCCAGGTAGTCGCGGGCGGCGCTGGCCCCTTGCTTATACTCGGCCGGAAACTGCGGCGAGTCGACCACCTGGTGGCCGTCGATAAAGAGGCTGCCGGCCCCGCCAATCACCAGCAGGCGCGGCACGCCCGCCTGCGCGGTAGCTTGCTCAATAGCCCGCGAGCCGGCCAGGAACTCCGGGTAGAGGTCGGGGCGGCCCCAGCCGGGGTTGTAGGCACTCAGCACGAGGTCGTGGCCAGCCAGCTGCCGGGCCAGTGGCGCGGGCTGGTTCACGTCGCCCGCCACTACGGTCAGGTGGTCGCGGCCAGCGGGTAGCCTGGCCGGGTCGCGCACGATGGCCGTGACGTGGTGGCCGCGGGTGAGGGACTCGTGCAGTAGGGCGGTGCCGACAAAACCGGTGGCACCTAGCAGGGCAAGTTTCATAAGGTAAGTAGGAGAAAAAGCTGGTGAACACGCCCCCGGTAGCGGGGAGCCTGGCAAAGGTAGTCAGCAAACAACCAATTGTAACAAACATTGTTACAATAAGGATCAAAAAAATAGTTAGCTCACCGGCTCGCGCACCCCGGCCAGCACCTGGGCCAGCGTGGTAGCGGCCAGCTCCTGCTCCAGCGCAGTCTGGGCGCGTTGCAGCGTGCTATCGAGCACGGCCTGAATAGTGCGGCCCACCAGGCAGTGCGGGTTGGGGTGCTCATGAATGCTAAACAGCTGGGGCTCCGCCGCTTCCACGGCTCGGTACACGTCCAGCAGGGTCAGGGTGGCCGGGTCGCGGCGCAAGTAGGTGCCCCCGGCGGCCGCCCGCACTTCCACCAGCCCGGCCTGCTTGAGCTGGCCCAGAATGCGCCGGATGACGACGGGGTTGGTATTGACGCTGCCCGCCATGCGGTCGGAAGTCAGCAGCTCACCGGGCACGGCCGCCGCCAGTAAAGTAAGCACATGGACGGCAACGGAAAAGCGGCTGCTTATCTGCATAAAGGTTCTAAGGAAAAGGGCGGCCACCGGCAAAACCACGTGACCGGCCCCTCTCAAACAGCGAACTAAGCGGGTTAGTTTGCTGAGCGACCTACTGGCTGGGTCACATCGGGCGGGGGCGGGGCCAGGCAACGTAAGCCTCTACCGCATTCCAGGTCAGAGTTAGCTGTAGTAGTCGGAACAAACCGGCTTATCGGCTGGCTGGTAGGGCAACCTGTGCGGCAAACGGGGCGTTTGCCAATGTAAGTCAGCTCAGTACTTGATGAGCGACAGCTCCCTGGCGCGCAGCCTCGGCTTCGAGCCCGTAGTTCGGATGGTGTACCAAGCCGCGCAGGAGCAGATTAGGTAGCTGCTGTGAGCCGGCCCGGTAACCCCTGCGACAACGCCCTAGCCGAGAGTGGCTGGAGCACGCTCAAAATGAAGCAGCTGTGCGGGCGGCGCGCCCTGCGCGAGGCCCGCCTGCGCCCCCGCATCGCGGCCGACTTGCACGACGAGGTAGGCGTGCTACTCACGCAGGTGAGCATGCGCGGCCGAGCTGCTGCGCGAAACCAGCCTGGACGCCGCCGCCCCCAGCCCCGCCGTGGATGCCTTGCTGGCTGATAGCCGCTCGGCCCTGACCACTATGCGCGACGTAGTGTGGAGCATCGACGCCGGAGCCGACACCGTGGGCGCGCTGCTCGACCGCCTGCGCGACCACTTCGACCAGAGTGCCGACGCAGCCGGCCTGCTCACGCGCCTCGACGTAAGCGGCCTGCCCGATGCTACCCCTTGGCTCCGCAGCTGCGCCAGCACCTCTACCTGCTGGCCAAAGAAGCCATTACCAACGCCGTGCGCCACGCCCACGCCGCCACCGAAATCAGGGTGGCGCTGCGCCATGCTCGACTAGGCGTTCAGCGTGCTCGGCTTTGGGGTAGAAATCGCCGCCCCGGCTCCACCCACGCCCCTCGTGTACCGCGCCCTCGATGTCGAAGGCGCGCCGCTGCAGGCGGAAGCGGCCGACAGCGGCGGCACCCGCCACCGCGCCGCTTACCGCCTCTGCCAGGCCATCGTCGTCTCCCAGGACGACGGCATCCGGCTCGTGCGCCAGCGGGCGGGGCAAGTCATCTTCTGGAATCAGGTGATTCTGTAGGCCTTAGCCGGCGTTGCCAGTGCTCACTCCGTCTTTGACGCCCCGGGCAGGTACGAACGGCTGGCTTCCTCCACCTGGCGCTACCAGCTCCTAACCGGCGCTAGAGCAGCTTATCGACCGTAATCGGCAGGTCGCGCACCCGGATGCCGGTGGCGTGGTACACGGCGTTGGCCACGGCGGCGGCCGTGCCCACAATGCCGATTTCGCCCACTGGCTTCACGCCCAGCGCCGTGTGCGGGTCGGGCAGGTTGAGGAAGTGCACGTCGATGGGGGGGATGTCGGCGTTGACGGGCACGTGGTAGTCGCCCAGCGTGGGGGTCAGCAGCCGGCCGGTGCGCTCGTCGTACACCGCTTCTTCCAGCAGGGCCATGCCGATGCCCATGATGATGCCGCCCATAATCTGCGAGCGGGCCGTTTGGGGGTTCACGATGCGCCCGCAGTCCATGACCGTGACGAAGCGGCGCACCCGCACCTCGCGGGTGAGGGCGTGCACCCCGACTTCGCAGAAATGCACCCCGTAGGAAGCCATCGAATACTTGGCGCCCTCGGTGGGCGGGGGCGACGAGCCCTCGACCTCGATAAACGGCTGGTCCTGAGTGGCTAGCAGTTCTTGGTAAGCAGTGCCCACCGTGGGTTGGTCGCGCAGGTAGAGCCCGCCGTTGCGCAGTTGCACGTTAGCCCGGTCGGCTCTGCGCAGGGGCGAATTTTGGTCTTTGTTCGCCAGTTTCAGCAGCTCGTCTGTCAGCTTTTCGGCAGCGGCCTGAATGGCGGAGCCGACCGCCGCCGTAGCTGCCGAGCCGCCCATGGCCCGCGACACCGGCAGGTCGGAATCGCCGTGCACGTAGTGGGCGCAGGCAAACGCCACCCCAAACCGCTCGGCAATGTGCTGAGTTTGCACCGTGGTGGCCCCCACGCCCATTTCTACCGACGAGGTGAATACCGTCACCTCGCCTTCGGGGGTGAGGCGCGCCCGCACGGTGGCCGGCAACGGCTGCACGGGGTAGTAGCTGCCGGCCACGCCCGTGCCGATGAGCCAGTCGCCCACTTGCGTGGTGCCGGGGGTGGGGCACCGAGGGTTCCAGCCGAAGAGGCGGGCGCCCTGGTCGTAGGCTTCGAGCAGGCTGCGGCTCGAAAAAGGTGTGTCCTCGGTGGGGTCTTGGCTGGGCTCGTTGCGGCGGCGCAGCGCCAGTGGGTCCATCCCGAGTTTGTAGGCCAGCTCATCCATCGCCGATTCGAGGGCGAAGGAGCCGGGCGTTTCGCCGGGGGCGCGCATAAACGAGTTCTGCACCCGGTCCAACTCCACTACTTTCTGCCAGACGTGGATGTTGGGCACGGCGTACTGGTGGCGGGCCATCGCGGAGAATTGCTCGGCGTACACATCCGAGGTGCACATGGTGTAGCCCGAGTGGATAAGGGCCGTGAGCTGGCCGTCGGGGGTGGCACCAAGGGCCACGCGCTGCTCGGTGGTGGTGCGGCCCCCCACCATATAGTTGACCGAGGCCCGCGCCAGATTCAGCTGCACCGGCCGCCCAACCAGCCGGGCGGCGGCGGCGGCCAGGGCCGTGTTCTGCCACATGGCCACCTTGCCCCCGAAGGCCCCGCCCACGAATTTGGTTACTACCCGCACGCCCGTCGGCTCCAGCCCAAACAGCTGCACCAGCGTCTCCTGCACCCCCGACGGATACTGCGTCGCGTCGTACACGGTCAGGTGCTCGTCGTCGAGCCACGTGGCGGTGGTAGCGTGGGGCTCCATCGCGTTGTGGTTCAGGTAGGGCGTGGTGTAGGTGAGGTCCACGCGCACCGGGGCTAGCGGCAGTTGGCCTTCGGCGTCGCCTTTCTTGATTTCGGGCGGCAGCAGCACCATGTGGTCGGGCATGAAGGCCTGGTCTTTGTGGGCGGCCAGCACCAGGCGCGGCGTTTGCGCGGCGTAGGTGACGTGCACCAGACTAGCTGCGTAGAGCGCCGTGGCCAGCGTGTCGGCCACCACGACCGCCACGGGCTGCCCATTCCAGTGAATGGTGGGGTCCTGCATCACCGGCAGCGTGGTGGTGGAGCCGGCCAGCGGGTTAGCCATGTTCACGACGTAGGCATCGGTGGGGGCGTACATGCGGGGCGCGTTCTGGTAGGTCATCACCGCGAGCACCCCCGGCACGGCGGCCGCCGCCGTCGTATCCAGCGCCGTGATGGTGCCTTTGGCAATGGTGCTGTGTACCAGGGCTGCGTGGGTGAGGCCGGGCAGGGCGTATTCGGCGCTGTACTGCGCGCTGCCGGTTACTTTCAGCCGGCCATCCACCCGGGGGTAGGGCTGGCCCACAAACTGGTCGGCGTGCAGCAAGGCATCGGGTTCCCGGTCGGGCGTGAGCTTCATGGCCTTGCTCATCAAGCTGTTGGCTGTGTTGAGCAGCGTTCCCTTAAGCGTGGTCATGGTCTGCTGGGTGGAGAGGTGGAAAGCGATGCACCCGCAGGAGTGGGCGTTCTGAAAGGGCGTATGTTAGTGCGCTGAGAAACGGAAGGCGGCCGGGGTGAGGCCCGTTTTGCTTTTAAACAAGCGCGTGAAATAGTGCGGATAGTCGAAGCCAAGTTGAAAGGCCGTTTCGCTGACGGTGAGCGACGTGCTGAGCAGCAGCTGCTTGGCTTTCTCAATCAGGGCGTGGTGCAGGTGCTGTTGGGCCGTCTGGCCGGTGAGCGCGCGCAGCATGTCGCTGAGGTAAGCGGGCGAAACGTGCAGCTCCTCAGCCACATGCTGCACGGTGGGCAGCGGCGGGGTGCCCGCCTGCGCAAAATGGGCCGTGAGCCGGGCCTCGAAGCGACTGAGCAAATCGTGCTCGACTATACGCCGGGTCAGAAACTGGCGGTGGTAAAAGCGGTTAGCGTAGCCCAGCAGCACCTCCAGCTGCGCCACCAGCAATTCCTGGCTGAAGGCGTCGATAGGTTGCTCGTATTCGTGCTCGATGTTGCGCAGCACACTTTCCAGCAGCCGCTCTTCCTTGGCCGAAACGTGCAGGGCCTCGTGCACCGCGTAAGAAAAAAAGCCGTAGCCGGTGATTTTCTGGCCCAGCGGGTATTTACGCAGCAGGTCGGGGTGAAACACCAGGGCCCAGCCGCTCAGCTCGGAGGTATCGAGGCTGGCATCGGCCAGCACTACCTGGCCGGGAGCCAGCGAGGTGAGCAGGCCATCGTGAAAATCGTAGGTCTGGCGGCCGTAGTGCACCGTGCCCTTCAGCCCGCGCTTGAGGGCCACGGTGTACAGCTGCGCCACCACCGGGGCCGGCATAGCCTGGCCGCGCACATCGGCCAGGTTGATGAGCGTGAGCAACGGGTGCGCCGGGGCGGGCAGCCCGTAGTAGCGGGCGTATTCCGTGACGGTGTGCAGCACTTGAAAATCAGGTGGTTTCATAAGCCAAGGCTAAGGTAACTGCTGTTACGCAGCGCCTTCATTCAAGTGCCGTTGGGGCAGTAGCGCGATTTTTGTAAATCGCGCTACTGCCCACTGCGTAACGTCAGTAAGGTAAGCCGAACAGCCCCGAAACGATGCCGGTGGCCGCGCTACTGGCAGCAGCAGCAGCAGCCGACCGGGCCTAGGCGTAGGCCGCCCCGCTGACGCTGCCCACGGGCAGCACTGCATTCAGTTCGGCCAGCTCCTGCGCGCTGAGGACGATGGCGGCCGCCGCCACGTTTTGCTCCAGGTTGGGGCGGCGCTTGGTGCCGGGGATGGGCACCACGCCCTGCGCCAGCACCCAGGCCAGGGCCAGTTGGGCGGCCGTCACGTGCTTTTGGGCCGCCAGCCCCTGAATTTTCTGCACCAGGTCCAGGTTTTTCTGGAAGCTCTCGCCCTGGTAGCGCGGCAGGTTGCGGCGAATATCGGTCGGTTCGAAGTCCTCAAATTTGGTAATCTCGCCCGACAGGAAGCCTCGGCCCAGCGGCGAGTACGCCACGAAGCCGATGCCCAGCTCGCGGGCCGCTTGCAGCACGCCGCCTTCCTCCACGCCCCGGTCGAAGAGCGAATACTCGGTTTGCAGGGCCGTGAGCGGGTGCACGGCGTGCGCCCGGCGCAGGATGTCGGCGGGCACTTCGGACAACCCCAGGTAGCGCACTTTGCCTTCTTCCACCAGCCGGCTCATGGCCCCCACGGTGTCCTCGATGGGGGTGGCGGGGTCGAGGCGGTGCAGGTAATAGAGGTCGATATAGTCGGTTTTGAGGTTCTGCAGGGAGCGTTCCGCCGCCTTGCGCACGTAGTCGGGCCGGCCGTTGAAGCCCCAGGTCAGCTGCTCGGCCTCGTCTACCTCGTAGCCAAACTTAGTGGCGATAGTATACTGGTTGCGCTGCCCGGCGGTGGCCTTGGCCAGCAGCCGCTCGTTGAGCAAGGGGCCGTAGAGGTCGGCCGTGTCCAGAAAAGTCACGCCCAGCTCGCGGGCGCGGTGAATGGTGGCCAGGCTTTCGGCCTCGTCGGGCTTGCCATAGACGTCCATGCCGGCCAGGGTCGTCATGCCCATGCAGCCGAGGCCTTCCACGGGTACGCTCAGGCCCTGGCTCCCCAGGGCAACTTGATGGAGGATGTTCACGATGTGGGGAGGATAAAGTAGCTGAGGTAAAGGTTTTACCCCACAAAGGTCCAGCCCCCGCTGCCGACCGAAACTACACAAAACCCCGGATGTATAACACAAATCAACGCGCAACCAGCTCTGGTACCCGTGTTAGCTTTAAACAGGTTGCCCCAGGCCAACCAGCACGGCAAGTGTCCCCACAACGCTCACCGGGGTGAGGCCGGGCTGTTGAACGGCATCCCCACGTGTAGGCGGAACGTCAGCATAAGCCAGCCCGGCACCGCCCGTAAGTAACGTCGCGCTCCTAAACCTCTCGTTATCAGGCACCCCATGAGGCCGGCTAGCTACCCAGAAAAGCCAGTTGCCCATAGCCCGGTCGCCGTCCACCACGAGTAGCGGGTTGGTAAACCTGTGCCTGGAAAACGCAATCTCGCGGGTGGCCGCTGGCAGGCTGGTGATAAGCTGCTCGCGGCCGGTGATGTGCGTGTTCAGGTCCGGGCATTCCCACGTGGCATCCTCGGCGAAGATGGTGCGTAGTGCCCGGCTACACGGTGAGGGTGCCACCGGCGTTGGTCAGGTCCTGAGCCATCGCCCGCCCACTCCCCAGTAAGCCCAAAACGAGCGCTAAAAGGGGAAGTGCTGGTTTCAGGTTTAGAGAAAAGAAATGCCGTAGTGCGCGCAAATGGCTGCCACCTGGCCCAGGTCGGGCGGCCCGGCGGGCAGTTGGCTCAATTCTGGGTGTTGTTAAACAAATAGGGGAAAACCTCCGACTCAGGAGTCAGGAAGCTTGAATTTTGGTGATAAGGCACGAATGTGCCGTAAGAGTAGCGTGGGATGATAGTTTTACACGTCCCTTAAAACCATCGAAAGATGATAGTGAAAACGAACGTTTATGCTATCGTTTCGGCCACATGCCGGGTAACATATTGTCAAACAGAGGACTAATCATAAAAATCAGGCAGCTGTGCACCCGAGTCGGAGGTTTTCCCCTATTTGTTTAACAACACCCAGAATTGGCATAACCGGAGTTAATTTCCAAACTTGAAATCCGTACCGATAGTGTACGCTTCCCATCCAAGTGAGCCAATTGGCAGTAGCGCAAAAACTTCCTTGTCGGTGAGTGAGGCGACTGATTTTGCTCAGTTCAAATAGGCAGTGATAAGGTTTACGCGTCGCTACCTATTGCTACTCATTGCCGACCTACTCAGTATTATATAGCGATCACTGGGAGGCCGTGTTCGTACCAACTACCAGGTGCCGTTCGTGTAGGCGCTGGACTTGCTTTTGATTGAAGGTCCCCCCACGCGGGGCCGTAAAGCCGAGCGCGTTCAACTCCCCCGCCAATTGGCGAAAGCTTACCCCCTGCGCCCGGCGAGACGCAATAAAGGCCGCTGTCTGCCGCAGGCCCGGATGCTGCTGCAGGTGTGCTCGCCGCACGAGCAGGCTCTGCTCCCGAGCCGCCGCCGTGAGGTTGGCCGGCGTACCTAACTGGGCACCCCGCGCCTTCTTGGCCGCGAGCGCATCTTTAGTGCGTTTGGAAATCGTCTCTCGCTCGTGCTGGGCGAGCACGGCGAAGAGGCCCACGGTAAGGGTGTTCGCATCGGGCATGTCGCAGCACACGAAATCCACGCCCGAGTCACGCAGGGTGAAGATAAAACTCGCATTGCGACTAAGTCGGTCGAGCTTCGCAATCAGGAGCACCCCACCCGCCGCACGAGCTGCGGTCATAGCAGCGAGTAGTTGCGGCCGCTGGTTTTTCTTGCCGCTCTCCACTTCGACATACTCGCCCTGCGGCTGGTTCCCTTTCAGGAAGCTGACCACGGCCGCCTGCTGCGCTTCGAGGCCGAGGCCGGAAGCGCCTTGCTGCTTCGTTGAGACGCGGTAGTAGGCGAAATAGGCGGGCATGACAGAACGGCTGACAGATTTTAGGCGAAGATAGGGGCTATAGTCAGTTGTTAAACGTACGTTTAACTTTTGTGACAAGCTAGTATTTAAGGGTAGTTTTGCTTTTGTGAGCAAGTTTGTCGCCTATTTCCGGGTGAGTACCGTCCGCCAGGGCCAGTCCGGGCTCGGCCTTGAAGCCCAGCAAGCCGCCGTGCAGAGTTTCTTGCGCGGTGACGCGCAGCTCGTGGCCACCTTTCTCGAAATCGAGAGTGGTAAGAAAAACGAGCGGCCCCAGTTGCAGGCGGCAATTGCGCAGGCCCGACAGGAGAACGCGGTACTGCTGGTAGCGAAGCTGGACCGCCTCGCTCGGAATGTTGCCTTTCTCGCGACCCTCATGGAAAGTCGCGTGCGCTTCCAAGCCGTCGACCTGCCGGCAGCAGATGAGTTTACGTTGCACATCATGGCGGCCGTGGCCCAGAAAGAAGCGTCGGCGATTTCCACTCGCACCCGCGATGCCTTGGCGGCCAAGAAAGCGCGGGGTGCTCAACTAGGTACGCCAGCTAATCTAACTCAAGCGGCGAAGGAAAAGTCTTGGATGGCCATGACCCAGAATGCGCAGACAAATCTCCAGAATCGGCAGGCGGCGCAACTGGCCATCCTATTGCGGGCGACGGGGGCCACGCTGCGCGCTATTGCCGACCGGCTCAATCAATCGGGCTACCGCACCCGGCATGGGAAGGCGTTCCACCCCATGGGGGTGCAGCGCCTCTTACCTAAACCTGCTTCCTCAGCTAAGTAAGCCGTTTGCTCAGCAAGCTTCCGTTGGCGGACGTACTACGAGGCTAGTTGCGTATTTAGGCCGCTTGCTTCTCCATTCCCAGCTTTGGTTAAAAGTTTGGTACGGATGTTACATCAGTCCAGCTGCCGAACTGCTAAACAGGCACGAGGCACGAAAACGGGCTTTTTCCGGTACCGGCTACCCACTGCCTCTTGGTGGCAGCTAGCACGACGAAATGCGGTATCCGAAACCCATTGCGGCAATCAAAGTATTTGGCAGGTACTTCTGACGGCTTTCCGGTACCTTAATTCAAGCGAGTGGGCTGACCATGTAACATCCGTACCAAACTTTTAATCAAAGCCAGTGGTAGGGCGCCCGCTTGAGGTCAACCGTGACATCGACCTGCGCGCCCCGGCTGTCGGTGATGAGCGCGTGGTAGATGGCCGGCGCCGGGCCCACCCGCACCACGCTGGTCGAGCCGGCGTCCCAGAGCACCTCGTAGGGTGGCAGGCCGCCGGTGATGAGCAGCGTGATGGTCGTGTCGGTGGTCAGGGCCACCACCTCCAGGCGTGGGTCGGCGCCCACGTAGGGCGTCACGTAGGTCGAGGCTCCCTTATCGAAGGTAACCAAGTAGCCGTAGGTGCGCGGGCCAATGACGAGCGGGCGCACGGGCACGCCCAGCCCTGCCTGGTCGTCCCACTGGTAGGTGAAGTTGGCGGTCTGATTGTTGCTCGCCGTTAACTCGATGCGGCCCGTGGCCGAGCCGTAGATGGTAGCCGGCGTGACGGTCACGGGCGAGATGGTCTTCAACACCAGGGGTTTCTTCCAGCCCTGTCAGGCCGTCACGCCGCCCAGCGAAGAGGTATCCGATAAGTCCAGGTCGTAGAGCGGGTCGTAGACGTTGGCCTCGATGTCGAACTCCACGATGGGCCAGGGCTGATTCTGGGTGGGGAAGCCGTAGCTGAGGTCGGCTTGCCCGTTGTAGCTGGTGTCTTCGCCCATGTCGCGCGGGGCGCTCACGGTGTAGGAGAGGTTGCGCTGGGCAATCGTACGGCGCACCAGCACCAGCCCAGCAGGTTGTTGACCGTGCGCAGGACGAAGTCGCGTGGGTCGGGGCTGCCGGTGCCAGGGTCGGGCACCACAAACTGGTTCGAGCCACCGCCCCGGTAGTAGCTATGCCACTGGCTGGCCAGAGTGATGGTGCCGATTTGCAGGGTTTCCATGCCCCGAAGTTGCCAGCGCCTGCCACGGTAGAAAAGGACACAAAAAAGCCCTGGCTGGTGGGCCAAGGCTTTTTTGTTTTTATGATTTTAATGTGCTTAGAAAATCATCAATGTTAGTTTGAAGATGATAAATAGCACCATTTAATAATCTCTGTGCTTCGTTTCTCTTTGCTTTTGATTTAAGTATCCCACTATCTGCACTTCTGGCCCAACCACCCTCTCGGTCTAGTGAGTAGCCAAGAGATTGAATAGCATCATGCCTAATGTCAAATTCTTTGTCAGTAAACTTGGAATCGGGTCCTGGCTGGTGCCTAACCTCAAGTTCAGTAGCTCTAATAATCTTAGCTGCTTTGTCTACATAATGGCTTAGTGCATGCGCCGAGCTGACCTGACCTATTTCTGCTCGAACCAGCTTCAACTGGTCAGTTGCTTCTTGGTAATTCATGTTAGTTTATTTGTTTTTAGTTAAAAATTGTACTCTATATATAGTAAAGAACCCCAGTAGTCGGACCGGGGTTCCTTTTTCATTTCTACATGTCAGGGTCTAGCTCGCGCACTCGTTTTTCGAGGGCGGCTATCAACTCCACGAGCTGTTACTCAAACTTGACTAGCGGCACGAGCGGCTGCAAGTTGTAGCGCTGGAGGATTTCGTACATCTCCACGTCGTCGATGGCGATGGGCTCCACCAGGGACGGGGCACCTGGCGTGGGGCGGGTTTATAGGCCACGGCCTCGTGGCCAGCGTCGTCGGGCATGTCGAGGCAGCCGAAGCCGATGGGTGGCTGCTTTTTCTTATGGCTACGCAGCGGCTAAAAGTGAATACTGAACCGGGGCGGCGGGCTGAGGCGCTCGAGGCGGCGCAGGCCGGTGAGCAACAGCATGTAGGAGTGGGCATCGTTGCCGAAGGGAAACTCGGGGCCACGGCCTTGCGCCACGAAGTCGGCGCAGGCTTGCTCCAGGCAATTGGCGACGTGGCCGGCCGGAAACTGGGCGAGCAACTCACGGATGGTTTCGATATCGGCGGCGGCGAATGTGCTGCACATGGCGAGCTGGGCGATGAGCGAAGCGTGCTCGTGGGCCAGGGCGGGAGTGAGCTGGCGCGTCTTCATTCGGCAGCCGAAAGGAAGGTGGTGGTGCTGGCGACCTGGCAGGCGAGTAGGAAGTAGAAGAGGGCGTTGAGGTTCTCGGCCTCGTCGGGCCACACGGTGCCGCCCAGGCGCAGGTTCTCAAACATTAGCCGGTTGAGCGTGCGGCTCAAATTGGCGGGGGCACTCACGAAGTTTAGGAACTGGTCGAGCGGCTTCCTGAGAAGCTTGATGGGGTTGGCCGGGGCTGGGAGGGAAGTATTCTTCGGGTTCTTTGCAAGTAACTGATGATGTGGAAAATAAAGAAACCACGGCAACGGCTGGACAAAGAGGTCAAAGAACCCAGTGGGTTTTTCGGGGGCCTCGCGGCCCCCCCTCTCTGCCCAACCTTTGCCGTGGTTGAGAAACGCTGTGACATAACAATGC
>CALMOO010000678.1:1360-2047 GCA_937871705.1 uncultured Hymenobacter sp. | reverse complement strand
CCCTACCCTCTCCAAAACCGAATTGCTGGCTGCCAAAAACCAGGAAGCGCTGCTCGGCGGCGGCCAGGCCCGCATCGATGCCCAGCACAAAAAAGGCAAGCTCACCGCTCGCGAACGCATTGATTTGCTGGTTGATGAAGGCTCGTTTGAGGAAATTGGCAAGTTCGTAATGCACCGGGCCAAGGACTTTGGCCTCGACAAAGAATACTACCTCGGCGACGGCGTGGTGACGGGTTACGGCACGGTGAACGGCCGGCTGGTGTACGTTTTCTCGCAGGATTTTACAGTCTTTGGCGGTTCGCTGAGTGAAACCCACGCCGAGAAAATCGTCAAAATCATGGATTTGGCGATGAAGAACGGGGCGCCTGTGCTTGGCCTCAACGACTCGGGCGGGGCGCGCATTCAGGAGGGGGTAGCGAGCCTGGGCGGCTACGCCGACATCTTCTTCAAGAATACGCTGGCCAGTGGCGTGGTGCCGCAGCTCTCGGCCATTATGGGGCCGTGCGCGGGCGGCGCGGTGTACTCGCCGGCCATCACGGACTTTATCTTGATGGTGGAGCACACGAGCTATATGTTCGTGACCGGCCCCAACGTGGTGAAAACCGTGACCCACGAAAACGTGACCAGCGAGGAACTGGGCGGCGCCAGCACCCACTCGGCCAAGAGCGGCGTTACGCACTTTACGGA
>CALMOO010000678.1:0-1350 GCA_937871705.1 uncultured Hymenobacter sp. | reverse complement strand
CCAACGAGGTGGTGTGCATTCAGCAGCTCAAGCAATTGCTGAGCTACATGCCCCAAAATTGCGAAGAAGCTGCGCCCGCCCTGCCCTACCCCCCCCAGGCCGACGAAAGCCGCCCGGCGCTCGACACGCTCATCCCCGACAACGCCAACCAGCCCTACGACATTCGCGAAGTGATTGAGGGCCTGATTGATGCGGGCTCGTTTATGGAAGTGCACCAAAACTTTGCTGAGAACATTGTGGTGGGGTTTGCGCGGCTGGCGGGCCGCAGCATCGGCATCGTGGGCAACCAGCCGGCCGTGCTGGCCGGCGTGCTCGACATCAATGCCAGCACCAAGGCTGCGCGCTTTGTACGCTTCTGCGACTCGTTTAATATCCCGCTGCTGGTGCTCGAAGACGTGCCCGGCTTTTTGCCCGGCACCGACCAGGAGTGGCGCGGCATCATCACCAACGGCGCCAAGCTGCTTTATGCTTTTTGCGAAGCCACGGTGCCGCGCATCACGGTCATTACCCGCAAAGCCTACGGCGGCGCCTACGACGTAATGAATAGCAAGCACATCGGCGCTGACTTGAACTTTGCCTGGCCCACCGCCGAAATTGCCGTAATGGGCGCCAAAGGCGCGGCCGAAATCATTTTCAAGCGCGAAATTGCCCAGGCCGACGACCCCGAAGCCAAGCTGCAGGAGAAGGTTGACGACTACCAGCAAAAATTTGCTACCCCCTACCGCGCAGCTCACCGCGGTTTTGTGGATGAGGTTATTATGCCTTCGCAAACCCGGCAGAAATTGATTCGGGCCTTTAAGATGCTGGAAAACAAAGTGGATACGTTGCCGCGTAAGAAGCACGGCAACATTCCGCTGTAAAACCTACGCAATGAATTGGGAAGCTACTGGCAGCATTTTTCTCATATTAAGCTTTCTAGCTTCGCTGGTGGGATTTTCAATTCAACTCTGGCCAGGAGGTTGGCTAAAAGGAATATTGCTGATAGTATTTATTGCTATTGCGCTGTTAAGCGGTGATTGGCAAAGCCTTACTGCTGACGATAGTGATACTGATTCACAGAAGGCCGGCAGCTATTGGCTAATAGGTGGATTTGTTACTTTGTTATTAGGCGGAGCAATTATGATAATAACAAAGAACTTGACTTGAGATGCTGCTAAATCTATCAATATAAAACAATTATAAATTCTAATTTGAGAACCAGTCTCTAACCTATGCGTCCTGAATCATTTGAATTTCTTCAGAAGTACCTGAACAATTCCTCGCCTACCGGCTTCGAAAAAGAAGGGCAAAAACTGTGGCTCGACTACATCAAGCCCTACATCGACTCGTATTTTGTGGACACCTACGGCA
>CALMOO010000677.1:1227-6494 GCA_937871705.1 uncultured Hymenobacter sp. | reverse complement strand
GGCCAGTAGCTAGCGCGCCCACGCCCAGGATGGTCCAAGCCGCCGGTATGCCACTTTTCTCCACAAACGCTTTGAACTCGGCCTCCGCTTTGCCCAGCACCACGCCCTGCCCCCAGAGGATAAACGGCTGCTTAGCGCTATTAATTAGGGCCGCTGCTTGCTCGATGTACTCGCGCCTCACCACCGGCGCAGGCCGGTAGCTGCGAATGTGCGTACACGGCTCGTAATCAGGTGCTTCGAAAAGCTGCAACTGCGCATTCTTGGTGATGTCAACCAGCACGGGGCCGGGCCGACCGCTGCGCGCAATGTAGAAGGCTTTGGCCAGGGCTTCGGGTATTTCTTCCGCCTTGGTTACCTGATAGTTCCACTTCGTGACAGGGGTAGTGATGTTGATGATGTCCGTCTCCTGAAACGCATCGGTACCTAGCAAATGCGCAAACACCTGCCCCGTGATGCACACCAGCGGCGTGCTGTCAATCATGGCGTCGGCCAAGCCGGTCACGAGGTTGGTGGCACCCGGCCCGCTCGTGGCCAACACTACCCCCACCCGCCCCGAACTACGGGCATAGCCCTGCGCCGCGTGAATGCCGCCCTGCTCGTGGCGCACCAGCACGTGGTTGAGCTCCTGCCGAAAGTCGTAGAGCGCGTCGTAAATCGGGATAATGGCCCCGCCGGGGTAGCCAAAAATCGTGTCCACGCCCTCCGCTATTAAAGCTTGCAGCGTGGCTACTGCGCCGGTCATGGGCGCGAGGGTAGGGGCCGCGGCCGCACTAGCGGCTGGCTGGGCTGAGGGCTGGTTCTGAAACATAATCTTCTTCTAATAAATCGGTTATACAGCCGTGGCTCGCGTCGCTCACGGTGCGGATATACTTGAGGAGCACGCCCTGGCGAATAGTGGGGCGCGGGCGCTGCCAGGCAGCGCGGCGCTCAGCTAGCTCGTCGTCAGTAAGCTGCACGTCGATGGTATTGGTGCTAGCATCGAGGATAATCCAGTCGCCGTCCTGCACTAGCGCGATGCCGCCGCCGTCATAAGCTTCGGGGCAGATGTGCCCAATCACGAAGCCGTGCGTGCCGCCCGAAAAGCGCCCGTCGGTAATCAAGGCTACTTTGTCGCCCAGGCCCGCGCCCATAATGGCCGAGGTCGGCTTGAGCATTTCGGGCATGCCGGGGCCGCCTTTGGGCCCCACGTAGCGAATCACGACCACCTGACCCGCTTTGATTTTGTGGTCCATAATGCCTTGGTTCAGTTCCTCTTCCGAGTTGAACACAATGGCTGGTCCTTCAAACCGCAAGCCTTCTTTGCCCGTGATTTTTGCTACCCCCCCTTTGGTGGCCAAGTTGCCGTAGAGCATCTGAATGTGCCCATCGGCCTTGATGGGGTTGCTCAGTGGGCGGAGCAGGTCTTGCTCGGCGCCCAGCGGCTTCACATCGGCCAGGTTTTCGGCCAGCGTGCGGCCGGTCACGGTCATCAGGTCGCCGTTGAGCAGGCCGTAGTCGAGCAGCGTGCGCTGCACGGCGGGCACGCCGCCAATCTTCGACAAATCCTCCATCAGGTATTTGCCGCTGGGCTTGAGGTCAGCCAGCACCGGCACGCGGTTGCTGACAGCCTGGAAGTCTTCCATGGTCAGCTTCACGCCGGCCGCGTGGGCAATGGCGATGAGGTGGAGCACAGCATTGGTCGAGCCGCCGAGCACTGTTATTATTATCATCGCATTCTCAAACGCCTCACGGGTAAGGATGTCGCGTGGCTTAAGGTCTAGCTCCAGCAAGCGGCGCAGGTAGGCGCCTGTGTCGAGGCACTCCTGCATTTTGGCGATGCTCTCGGCTGGCAGCGACGACGAAGCCGGCACGCTCATGCCCAGCGTTTCGATGGCCGCGGCCATGGTGTTGGCTGTGTACATGCCGCCACAGGCGCCGGGCCCAGGGCACGCATTGTGAATAATGCCTTGGTAGTCTTCCTCCGAAATCTGGCCGTTTACCTTCTTGCCGTAGGCCTCGAAGCACGATACAATGTTGAGCTGCTGCCCCTTAAACTCGCCGCCCCGGATGGTGCCGCCATACACCATCAACGATGGCCGGTTGAGCCGCGCCATGGCGATGAGCGCGCCGGGCATGTTCTTGTCGCAGCCCACTACGGTAGCGATTGCGTCGTAGTAGTGCGCGCCTGCCATGGCCTCAATCGAGTCAGCAATTATCTCCCGTGAAACCAGCGAAAACCGCATGCCCGCGTTGCCATTCGTAATGCCATCGCTCACGCCAATGGTGTTGAAGCGCAGCCCTACCAAGCCCTGAGCGGCCACGCCGCGCTTCACCTCATCGGCGAGCCCGTCGAGGTGCATGTTGCAGGTGTTGCCCTCGAAGCCCGTCGAGCAAATGCCCACGAACGGCTTGCGCAAATCCGCGTCCGAAAGGCCCGCGCCAATGAGCATGGCTTGCGAGGCGGGTAGGCTGTCGTCCTGGGTGTAGATGCGGCTGAATTTATTGAGCGCCATAGAATTATGTAACGAGAAAAATTCGGTTTGGCCCTAAAAAAACCTTCCTAAGCAGCGGGCTAGGAAGGTTTTCTTGGGTGTAAGAAACTGCTCCGGCTAGCCCGCGAGGGTCGGAATAATGACGACGGAAATGACTAGCAGCAGCGGATTCATATTTTCTATATTGTCATGTTGAGCTTGCGAAACATCTTATTGCACAAGAGAGGGATAGCTCAACGATTCGAACCTGACAAGATGCTTCGTAAACTCAGCATGACAGGAGTAAGGAGTTGTTTTAAATAATCGTGCTTACGCCCACCGAGATGTTGTGCGCATTCCACTGCTGCTCGTTCGAGTCAGCAATCCAGAAGGCCACGTAGCTGCCGACTTGCTCGGTCGTGTACGGCGCCGTGGGGTTCAGTTCAGGGGTAAGGATTTGATTGGTCAATGCCTCATCAACGGCTTCGCGCACGAGTTCAGCTTCTGCAGGTAAACCCACGTGGTCGAGCAGCATGGCCGCCGATAGAATGGCCGCCAACGGGTTGGCAATGCCTTTGCCCTTCGCCTGGGGGTAGGAGCCGTGAATGGGCTCGAACACTGCTACTTGGGCACCTACCGACGCCGAGGGCAGCAGCCCCATTGAGCCAGCAATAACCGAAGCTTCGTCCGAAATGATGTCGCCAAACATGTTCTCGGTCAGCATGACATCGAACTGCTTGGGGTTCGTGATAATCTGCATGGCAGCATTATCCACGAATAAATAATCAACCGTCACCTCGGGGTAGTCGCTGGCTAACTCGCGTACTACTTCGCGCCACAAGCGCGAGGTTTCCAATACGTTGGCTTTGTCAACTAGCGTCAAATGCTTGCGGCGGCTAGCGGCCGACTGAAACGCCAGGTGCGCAATACGCTCAATCTCGGGGCGCGAGTACGTACAGTTGTCGTAAGCCGAGCCGTCGGCATTGCGGCCCTTCTCACCGAAGTAAATGCCGCCCGTCAACTCCCGAAAAATCACTAAGCCAGTTCCTTCAATGCGGTCCGACTTCAGCGGCGAGTGCTTCAGCAGCGCCTTGTAGGCCGTTACGGGGCGAATGTTAGCAAACAAACCCAGCTCCTTGCGCATGCGCAGCAAGCCTTGCTCGGGCCGCACGGGCGCGGTAGGGTCGTTGTCGTACTTCGGGTCGCCGATAGCGCCGAACAACACGGCATCGGAAGCGCGGCAGGCTGCCAGCGTTTCGTCGGGCAGCGGGTTGCCGGTTGCGTCGATAGCGCAAGCGCCCACGAGGTGCGAGGTAAATTCAAAACGGTGGCCGAAGCGCTCCGCTACAGCGTCGAGCACTTTCACGGCCTGTCGACAGACTTCCGGCCCGATGCCATCGCCGGGCAGTAAGGCTATTTTCTTGGTTACCATGTCCATGCGCGTTGTTTTTCGTAGGCCTCAATGGCCGATTTTTGATTTACTAAAAAGTCGATATCGTCGTAGCCGTTAATCAAGCACTCCTTTTTGTAGGGGTCGATGGCGAAGCTGACCGTCTCGCCCCAAGCCGGCACGGCCAGCGTTTGGGCGGGTAGGTCGACGACTAATTCCAGTTGCGGGTCGGCCTCAATGGCGGCCAGCAGGCGGGTGAGCACCTTGTCGTCTACTTGCAGGGGTAGGAGGCCAGTATTCAGCGCATTCCCCCGAAAAATGTCGGCGAAGTAGCTCGAAATCACGGTCCGGAAACCAGCATCGTAGAGCGCCCAGGCCGCGTGCTCGCGGCTAGAGCCACAACCGAAGTTTTTGCCAGCCACCAAAATCTCGCCGCTGTGGCGTGGGTTGTTTAGCACAAAATCGGCTTTGGGCGAACCGTCGGCGTTGTAGCGCCAGTCGCGAAACAGGTTCTCGCCGAAGCCTTCGCGTGTGGTGGCCTTTAGAAACCGAGCCGGAATAATCTGGTCAGTATCAACGTTCTCGAACGGCAGCGGCACGCCCGTCGTGTGCAGGGTCTGAAATTTTTCCATTAGTTCAGGTACTGCGTAATGTCAACAATGCGGCCTTGCACGGCCGTGATGGCGGCTACCAACGGCGAGGCCAGCAGCGTGCGCGAGCCTGGGCCTTGGCGCCCTTCAAAGTTGCGGTTGGAGGTGGCCACGCAGTAAGCGCCGGCCGGAATCTTGTCTTCGTTCATGGCCAGGCAAGCGCTGCAACCTGGCTCGCGCAGCTCAAAGCCTGCTTCGGCAAAAATCTTGTCGATGCCTTCGGCAATGGCTTGCTGCTCAACCTGCTTGGAGCCCGGTACAATGATGGCCTCCACGTGGTTGGCCTTGTGCTTGCCCTGCACGTAAGCTGCTACGGCGCGCAGGTCTTCGATGCGCGAGTTGGTGCAGCTGCCGATGAACACGTAATCAATCTGCTTGCCCAGCAGCGACTCGCCCCGCTCGAAGCCCATGTACTTCAGCGACTTGTCGAAGCTCTCAGCCTCGGCATCTGGTACTTGGCTCGGCACGTGGCCGGTGAGCGGAATACCCATGCCGGGGTTGGTGCCGTAGGTAATCATGGGCGTGATGTCGGCCGCATCGTACACAAATTCGGCGTCGAACACCGCGTCTTCGTCTGAATACAGCGTTGACCAGTAAGCCACGGCCTGCTCCCAAGCCTCACCTTTCGGCGCGAACGGCCGGCCTTCTACGTAAGCAAACGTGGTAGCATCGGGGGCAATGAGGCCGCCACGGGCGCCCATCTCGATGCTCATGTTGCAGACGGTCATGCGGCCTTCCATGCTCAGCGCCCGGATGGCCGAGCCGCCGAACTCGATG
>CALMOO010000677.1:0-1217 GCA_937871705.1 uncultured Hymenobacter sp. | reverse complement strand
CTACCCGCGTATTCTACGAAGTAGCCAGTAGCGCCACCCGTGCCAAGCTGCGCGATAACATAAAGAATCAAATCCTTAGCTGTAACGCCCGGCCGCAACGTGCCTTCTACCGCGATGCGCATCCGCTTGGGGCGCGTCAGCAGCAGGCACTGCGAAGCCATTACTTGCGCCACCTGGCTGGTGCCAATACCGAACGCCACCGCGCCAAACGCGCCGTGGGTCGAGGTGTGGCTGTCGCCGCACACGATGGTCATGCCCGGCTGCGTCAAGCCCAGTTCTGGCCCGATAACGTGCACAATGCCCTGGCGCTGGTGGCCCAGGCCGTACAGTTCGATGCCGTACTTCTGGCAGTTCTCGGTCAGCTTATCTACTTGCGAGCGCGACAGCGGCTCCTCGATAGGAAGATGCTGGTTTAGGGTCGGCACGTTGTGGTCGGCCGTGGCCAGGATGCGGTCGGGGCGGAATAGCGGTAGGTTACGAGCAGCTAGCTCGTCAAATGCCTGCGGGCTAGTTACCTCGTGAATAAGGTGGCGGTCGATGTACACCACGTCCTGCCCGCTCGCGATGGAGCGAACGACGTGGGCATCCCATATTTTATCAACTAAGGACCGGGCCATTATAAGGGGGTAGGATAATTATTAGCGTTTGTCATGTTGCGCAAGGTCAGCATGCCAGGTGATTATTAAGTTAAAACCGCGACTAAAAGGCTAAGGAAACGAAGCAACAGGGGGAAGTTTTGGTCGAGTAAACGGTGTGAAAGAACGGCGTTATTGGGTTGTTAACCCGACCCCCTGACCTCCCTGCTCCCACCCACTGGCAGCGCCTGCTGCCCCGCTTCCTTAGCCCATTAGCCGACGGCAACTAGTTTTTCTTGTTCGATAAGGATGTGTAAATCAGTGTCAATTACTTCGCGCTGGCGGTCGGCAAGCTGCAGGAAGCTGGCATAGGCCGTGTTCAGGGCTGGGCGCTCTAGGTTGTAGCCAAGCTTTTGGAGGCGGTAGGCCAGCGCGGCTCGGCCCGAGCGGGCGGTAAGTACGATGGAAGAATCTTCTACCCCCACTTCTTTGGGGTCGATGATTTCGTAGGTTTCGCGGTGCTTAATCACGCCATCCTGGTGAATGCCGCTGCTGTGTGCGAAGGCATTGGCGCCCACAATGGCCTTGTTGGCCTGCACGGGCATGCTCATAAGGTGCGACACCATGGCCGACGTTTCGGCC
>CALMOO010000676.1 GCA_937871705.1 uncultured Hymenobacter sp. | reverse complement strand
CCACTAGGTTACTAATCCTAGTGGCGTGGTAGAGATGCTTCGACAAGCTCAGCATGACCGTTCTTTAATGTAAGTATTTAAGCAAGGTAAATCTTAAGCAGCAGGCGCGATAGCCGCCGCCACGGTTTGCAGCTTCATCTCGGTTTCCTCCCACTCACGTTGCGGGTCCGAGTCTACCGTGAGGCCGGTGCCGGCGTAGAGAATAGCCTCGGTGGGGCGCACTTGCAGGCAGCGCAGATTCACAAAAAGGCGCGATACGCCGGGCGCCGTCACATTTACCGGGCCCAAAAATCCGCTGTAATAGGCGCGGTCGTAGCCCTCGTAGCGCTGCAAAAAATCCAGTGCGGCAGCCTTGGGCATGCCGCCCACGGCGGAGGTTGGGTGCAACAGACGCAGCATATCAGTACCCAGCGACGTCGGCGAAGGCACATCTTTCAGGGCTACTTCAAAATCGGTACGCAGGTGCAGCAGCTCGCCGGCCACGGCGGTGCGGGGGCCGGCTTCGTTGTATTCGCGTAGCCGCAGCTGCTTGAAGCAGCTCACGATGTAGCGCGCCACTAGGGCTTGCTCCTCAATCTCCTTCTGCCGCCAAATGGCCTCTTGCGGCGCGCGGCCCGGCACCAGCGGCTGCGTGCCGGCCAGCGCCATCGTGTGGAAATAACCACTCGCCGTGACTTCGGCCAGCACCTCTGGCGTGGCACCCAGCCAAGTGCCTACCCCTGGCACGCTCACCAACGACACAAAAGCCCGCGCATAGCGCTGGCATAAGTCATCGAAAGCCTGGAGCGGGTCGAAGTCCGGCGGCAGCGCGCGGTGCGCCACCCGCGACGTGACCACTTTCACCACTGCTTTGTGCTCAATGGCGGCCACGCCGGTGCGCACGAGCTGCGTATAGTCGGCCTCGGTAGTAGCTGGGGGCGCCGGCTGCAGGCTGTAGTGCCAAGCCAGCGTAGGAGAGGGGGGTAGGGCCAGCCAGGCCGTGATATTCGGCACGAGCTCGCGCGCCGCCCACGACACCACCACATGGTCGGGCTGGGTGACGTCGTACTGCACATCGGCGGGCAGGAACAGCGCCGGGTTGTGGTCGGAATCGCGAAACGGAAAAAACGCAAAGCCCGCCGGCGCCTGGGCATCGAGCGCGGGCGGCAGGCCGGTATAAGTTGCTTCTAATGAGCGGGCCACCAACAAGCGCGGCTGCTTGGCGTCGGGCTCGCGCCAAATGGCCAGCGGCCGGCCCGTGCGCAAGGCCCCGGCCACGAGGTGGCGCAGCCGCGCGTGCGCATCAAGGCCAGCCGCTGCGGCCGGCCAAGTCAGTTGCCGAGGTGCAGTACGCATTAAGCCCGTTGCTCGCTCTTAGCGGGCAAGTCAATCACGGCCATTGTGATGCGGCTGATGCACACCAGCGCGCCCGTTTCTTCGTGCGTAATGCGAATTTCCCACACCTGCGTGCTGCGCCCGATGTGCAGCGCCGTGGCGCGGCCGCGCACCCAGCCATCGCGCACGCCCTTGATGTGATTCGCATTGATTTCCAGCCCGACGCACGCCTGGCGCGTCACGTCGATGCGAGTGGCCGCGCCGATGCTGCCCAATGTTTCGGCCAGAGCCACCGACGCGCCGCCGTGCAGCAGCCCCATGGGCTGGTGGGTGCGGCCATCGACAGGCATGCGGCCTTCGAGGTACTCATCGGTCAGGGCCGTGAGCTCGATGCCTAGTGCGTCGGCTAGGGTAGGGCGGTGGGAAGCCCAAGTTTTTACGTCGTCTAAGGTCATAAATCTTCGTTTTTCGCTGTTCGTTTTTTATTGCTCGTCGTGAGAAGTTGCTGAAGGAAAAGGTAAGCCAGCAACGAAAAACGAGTAATTAGAAACGAACAACGAAGTAGCCAACGCGTACTTTACGGCATTGTTCGGCAAAATTACTCGACTATTCCTCGTGCCTGTTCAGCAGATTTACCTTCTTCGCCACGGCCAGACTGATTTCAACGTGCAAGGCATCGTGCAGGGCAGCGGCGTCGACTCCGACCTCAACGAGCGCGGGCGCTGGCAAGCCGAGCGCTTCTGGGCAGCTTACCAGCACCTGCCGTTTGCCCGCGTCTACACCTCGGCCCTCAAACGCACCCAGCAGTCGGTGCAGCACTTTATTGACAAGGGCATTCCCCACGAATCACACACGGCCCTCAACGAAATCAGCTGGGGCACCCACGAAGGTGTGCGCGTGACACCCGCCGAAGACGTTGAATACAAGAGTGTTCTGGACGAATGGACCATCGGTAACTACGATGCCCACCTGCCCGGCGGCGAAAGCCCGGCCCAGGTAGCGGCGCGCCAGCGCCCGTTCATTGAGCTGCTGCAAAGCCGGCCCGAAGACGAACTAATACTCGTTTGCATGCACGGCCGGGCCATGCGCGTGCTGCTGTGCCAACTCATGGGCTACCCCTTCAGCGTCATGGATGGTTTCGAGCATCAGAACCTTTGTCTTTATAAATTGGACTATACTGGTTCGCAGTATACCATTCGCAATTTTTTGGATGTAAGCCACTTGGCTGACTAGTAACCACAGTATCTACCGGGTCGCCGCGGCCGTAATTGTTTACCCGACATTTAGCGGCTAATTTTGGCACCCAATCCCAACCCGAACTTCCGATGGCCGAAATTATCAAAATGCCCAAAATGAGCGACACGATGACCGAAGGTGTCATCGCGGCTTGGCTCAAAAAAGTAGGCGACAAAGTAAAATCTGGGGATATCCTGGCTGAAGTCGAGACCGACAAAGCCACGATGGAACTGGAGAATTACGAAGAGGGCACCCTGCTCTACATCGGCCCTAAGGAAAAAGACGCAGTGCCAGTCGATGGCGTACTCGCCATTGTGGGCAAGGAAGGTGAAGACATCTCGGGCCTGCTCAACGGTCAGGGGGGGGGTAGCACCCCCACGGCAGCCGCGCCACCGCCCGCCGCTGCGCCCGAGTCTACCCCCGCACCAGCGCCTCAAGCCGCCGCGCCCGCGCCCAGCGCGCCCGCTGCTGCCCCGGCCGCCAACGGTAAGAAGGCCACCGTGGTGCGCATGCCCAAAATGAGCGATACCATGACCGAGGGCACTATTGCCTCTTGGCTCAAAAAAGTAGGCGACAAAGTAAAATCGGGCGACGTGCTGGCCGAAGTCGAGACCGACAAAGCCACGATGGAGTTGGAAAATTATGAAGATGGCACCCTGCTCTACACCGGCCCTAAGGCCGGCGAAGCAGTGCCCGTCGATGGCGTGCTAGCCATCATCGGTGAGGAAGGTGCTGATATTCAGGCCCTGCTCGGTGGCCAAAGCGCAGCTACTGCGCCCGCCGCTCCTACCCCCACCGAAACTGCCGCCCCTGCCGCGCCCCAGGCCGCTGCTGCCCCCGCCGAGTCTACCGGCCGCCTGCTGGCTTCGCCGCTGGCTAAGAGTATTGCCAAAGACAAAGGCGTAGACCTACGCCAGGTAAAAGGCTCGGGTGAAAACGGCCGCATCGTGGCCCGCGACCTCCAGAATGCGCAGCCCCAGGCTGCCGCAGCTCCCGCCGCTGCGCCTACCCCCGCTCAGGCGCCCAACGAGTACATCCAGGCTGCTCTGCCCGAGCAGGCGGCTGCCAAGCCAGCCGCTACCCCCGCGCCAGCGCCCGCCGCAGCCGAAGGCACTTACACCGACACGCCCGTATCGTCGATGCGCAAGGTGATTGCTCGCCGCCTGTCGGAGAGCTTGTTTACGGCGCCGCATTTCTATCTCACGATGGAAATCCTGATGGACAAGGCGATGGAAACCCGCGTGAAGCTCAACGAGCTGTCGCCGGTGAAACTGTCGTTCAACGACATGGTGCTCAAGGCGTGCGCAGTAGCGCTGAAGCAGCATCCGGTTATCAACTCGTCGTGGCTCGGTGATAAGATTCGCCAGAATAAGCAAATCAACATTGGCGTGGCCGTAGCCGTGGACGAAGGACTTTTGGTGCCCGTTATCCGCAACGCCGACGGCAAGGGCATGGCCCAAATTGCCACCGAAGTAAAAGAACTGGCTGGCAAAGCCAAGAGCAAGAAGCTCCAGCCCGCCGAGTGGGAGGGTAGCACCTTCACCATCTCGAACCTGGGCATGTTCGGTATCGACGAATTCACCGCCATCATCAACCCGCCCGATGCCTGCATCCTGGCAGTAGGTGGCATCAAGCAAACCGCCGTGGTAAAGAATGGCGAGCTAGCCATCGGCAACATCATGAAGGTGACCTTGAGCTGCGACCATCGCGTAGTAGACGGCGCCACTGGCGCGGCCTTCCTGCAAACGGTGAAAGCCTTGCTCGAAGACCCCATGCGGATGCTCATCTGAGCCTGAGTTGGGTTGGTACTGCTAGTAATTGGCAGTTAGACTACAAAAAATCAGCCCTTACCGGCTGATTTTTTGTTTTTATAGCTAATCTGGCCCCTCCGTAGAAAGTGGTTTGGGAAATAGTCTATATTTGCGCATTACCATGATAATCTCAAGATAATGAAGCATAATCTACTGTTATTCCCATTAGTGCTAGCAAGTAGTGCTGCATTTGCGCAGAGCCAGACCCTCTCGGGCCAAGTGCTGGATGCTGCCGGAAAGCCGGTAATTGGCGCTACGGTGGTCGAGAAGGGCACTAACAACGGCACCGGCACCGATGCTGGCGGTCGCTTCGTGCTACGAGCGCGCACCGCCCAGCCCCGACTGCAAGTAACCGCGCTCGGCTACGCAACCCAGGAGGTAAGCGCCGCTGGCGGCCCCATTGCGGTGCGGCTCGCCGAAAGCAGCACTACCCTTGAAGGCGTGCAGGTAGTGGGTTCGCGCAGCCTCAACCGCACCGTCACGGACTCGCCCTCGCCGGTCGATATTATTGACGTGCAGCAGGTGACCGCCAAAACTGGGCAGCTCGACGTAAACCAGCTGCTGCAATTTGTGGCGCCCTCCTTCAACTCGAACCGCCAGACTGGCGCCGACGGGGCCGACCACGTAGACCCCGCCACCCTACGCGGCCTGGGCCCCGACCAAACCCTGGTGCTCGTGAACGGCAAGCGCTGGCACCAATCGTCGCTGGTGAACCTGTTTGGCTCGCGGGGCCGCGGCAACACGGGCACCGACCTGAACACGATTCCGGCCGCCAGCATCGAGCGCATTGAGATTTTGCGCGACGGTGCCTCGGCCCAATATGGCTCCGACGCCATTGCGGGCGTTATTAATATCGTGCTCAAGAACAGCACCAAGGAGCTGACTGCCAACGTTAACTACGGCGCCTACACTGCCAAGTATCGCTTCGATGATAAAACATTTGACGGCGGCAACCTTAACGTGAATGCCAACTACGGGGTGGGGGTAGGGAAAGGCGGCTTCGTAAACGCCACCATCGATTATAACCAGCGCGAGCATACCCAGCGCGCCAATGTGCCTAATACAGAGGGTATTCAGCGCCGCGAGTACGGCGACCCGAA
>CALMOO010000675.1 GCA_937871705.1 uncultured Hymenobacter sp. | reverse complement strand
GTCATGCCCTCGGGAATGTGGCCCGTGACGGGCAGGCCCACGCGGTGGGCCTCGGTGCAGATGGCCCGCACGATATCGGGCTTGAGGGAGCTGTAGAGCTTGATTTGAACGAAGCCGTTGGCCTTGTAGCGCTGCACGGCCTGGACTGCCTCCGCGGGCGTATTGGCGTGCACAATGCCCAGGGCCCGCGGGCCATCGCCGTCGATAATGCCCGCCTTGAGGATGCGCGGCCCTACCCCCCTCCCCCCGTCGATGGCCTGCTGAATGGCGTTGATGTAGCTGAACTCGTTGCCGCAGTCGCGCACCGTCGTGACGCCGGCCGCCAGGTAAGCCGGGCCCCACTCGGCCTGCTGAAAGTGGGCGTGCATGTCCCAGAGGCCCGGCAGCACGGTTTTGCCTTCGGCCCGAATGACGCGGGCCTGCTTAGGAATGACCACGGAAGCGGCCGGCCCAACCTTCAGAATCTTGCCGCCCTGCAGCAGCACCACGGCATGGGGGATGGTGCGGCCCCGCACCACATCGACCACGGTGCCGCCCACAATGGCGAGCAGCGGTGGAGCCGTCGCTTTAGTGGCAGCGGCGGTAGCGCCTACCTCCGTGGTAAACAGGCGCATGCCGTGCACGGCCGCCCGGCCGATGAGAGCAGGCAGCAGGGCTTCGTAGGGCTGCCAGAGCAGTTCCAGCTTGTCGCCCTCAGCGTCGTTAGTGATGATGCAGACCAGGTTGCCCTGCTGGTCGGTCCAGAGCAGCTCGTTGCCCCACACGAGGCCTTTGAGCACGTAGCGGCGCAGCGGCAGCGGCTGATTCTGAAACTGCAGAGTGTCCTGGCCATCCTCGCGGATGCGGACCGCGCCGCTCGGCAGCAGCGGCAGGCTGGCAGGGCGGCCGTGCTGCTGCCAGTAGCGCAGCAGCAGCAGCTGGCCAGTGCCCGGCGAGTAGCCGGCCACGGGAAAGCTCAGGGCGGGCAGCGGCGTGGTGGTCACGGCATCGTCGACACGGATGCGGGCCTGCCCCTGCCCAATGCGAATAGTATCGTTGATGGTGCTGAAGCGCGAAGTCTGGCCCTTGGCGGCCAAGAAAAGCGGCTCACCGGCGGGCGTCACGGCGATTTGGGCACGCAAGGCCACCGGCGAGCCGCGGTCGACGAACCGAAACTTGACGTCGTAGGTAGTGGCTTGCGCGGTGCGCGTCACGCGGTAGGTTTCCTGGCCAATGCGCTGCTCGAACTTGTGCAGCAGAAATGTGGCGCTGTCGGCAGTAGCGGGAGCTTGCGCGTGGAGCGCGGCAGGGCGCGAGCCCAGCAGCGCGGCGATTACCAGAGGGGCATATTTGGGCAGCATAGGAGGAGCGAGCAACAAGTACGGGCCTAACTTACACAGTAGCAAGCAACTTACCCAGTACTTACCAAGCCAACGTGCGGTCAGTAGCGTCTAGGCTAGGATAGTTGAAGCCTACGGGAAGTAGAAAGAGGCCTGAGCCGGGCGGGCGGTGAGCTAAGCTTTCGGGACTCGTTGGCCCTACCTTGGTTTGTATACTAGAAAGGCGGGTTTGTATACTTCCCGGCCGGGGCCCTGGTCAGACCTTTGCTAGGTATTTGCCCCTACCCCCCCTTGTTGTATGACCCTCACTGATTTTCGCACCCTGGGCCGCTCCGGCCTGGTCGTTAGCCCGCTGGCCCTGGGCACCATGACTTTTGGCACCGCCCGCTGGGGCTCGGACGACGAGGTATCGCAGGCCGTGTTTACTGCCTATGTGGAGGCCGGCGGCAATTTTATTGACACCGCCGACGTGTATTCGGGTGGCAGAAGTGAGGAAATGCTGGGCGGCTACGTGGCTGCCCGTAAGCTGCGCGACCAGCTGGTGCTGGCCACTAAGTTTGGCTTTGGCGCGCAGCCGGGCAACCCCAATGCCGGTGGCAACGGCCGCAAGCAGATTTACCGCGCCCTCGAAGGCTCGTTGCGCCGCCTCAAAACCGACTACGTAGATATGTACTGGCTGCACGTCTGGGACACGGTGACGCCCGCCGCGGAAGTGCTGCAAACGCTGGGCGACCTGGTGCGGGCCGGCAAAATCCGCTACTTTGGCCTTTCCGACATGCCGGCTTGGTACGCCACGCAGCTCGCCACGCTGGCCCAAGCCCACGGGGTGCCCGGCCCCATCGCCATGCAGCTAGAGTACTCGCTGGTGGAGCGAACCACCGAGCGCGAGCACGTGCCCGCGGCGCGGGCCCTCGGGCTAGGGGTAGTGCCCTAGAGCCCGCTGGCGGGTGGCTTTTTGGCCGGCAAGTACGAGCGCGGGGGCCCAGCGGCCCAGCCCGCCAGCGGCGAGGGCCGCCTCAGCGGGGCCAACCCGTTTGGCACTACCAAGTTTACCGACCAGAATTGGCGCATTCTGGAAGCGCTGCGCGGCGTGGCCGGACAACTGGGCCCGCCACCGGCGCAGGTGGCCCTGGCCTGGGCGCTGGCCCAGCAGGGCATCACGGCGCCCATCATTGGGGCTAGCCGGGTGGCGCAGGTGCAGGACAATATTGCCGCGCTGGGCCTCAGCCTGAGCCCGGCGCACTTGCAGGAGCTGGCGCAGGCCAGCGCGCCAGCGCCGACGTTCCCCTACGCCATCTTCACCCCGGAGCTGAACCGGGCCGCCGTATTTGGCGGCACCTCGGTGCAGGGCTGGCAGTAGAATAGCGCTTAAGCTGTTGGCCGAGCCCCGCATCCGGGGGTTTGTGTACTAAAAGCGGTGATTTGTATACCGGCGGCGCTGGCCCAGCGCCGGACCTTTGTCTGGCAAAACATTCACCGTTTTTGGATTTAATAACCTTCAGATTATGAGCACACTCAAACAAGTATCCCTGGGTAGCCAGGGCTTGGCAGTATCGGTCGCCGGTTTGGGCCTAATGGGCATGACGGGCATGGCCTCGGGGCAGATGAGCGTGTACGGCGCGGCCGACGAGGCCGAGAGTATCGCCACCATTCACCGCGCCCTGGAGCTGGGCGTGACCCTGCTCGACACGGCCGATATCTACGGCCCGCTCGAAAATGAGCGCCTGGTGGGCAAGGCCATTGCGGGCAAGCGGGCGCAAGTCACCATCGCCACCAAGTTCGGCTATGAGATTGACGATGCGGGCCACATGACCAACGGCTTCAACGGCCGGCCCGCGTACGTGCGCAAGGCCATTGAGCGCTCCTTGCGCAACCTGGGCACCGACTACGTGGACCTGTACTACCTGCACCGCCTCGACCCCGCTACCCCCATTGAGGAGACGGTAGGTGCCATGAGCCGGCTGGTGGAAGAAGGCAAGGTGCGCTACCTGGGGCTGAGCGAAGTGCCGGCCGACATCCTGCGCCGGGGGCACGCTGTGCACCCGCTCACGGCGCTGCAAACCGAGTATTCGCTCTTCGACCGCCGGGCTGAGGAAGACGATATCCTATCCACGGCCCGGGCGCTGGGCATCGGGTTTGTGGCCTACTCGCCGCTGGGGCGCGGCTTTTTGTCGGGCGATATTAAGTCGCCGGACGACTTTGCGGCCGATGACTTCCGCCGCTTCTTTCCGCGCTACCAGGGTGAAAACTTTTACAAGAACCTGGAATTAGTGCAGCAGCTGCAAGCCCTGGCCGCGGCCAAGGGCGTCACTTCTTCGCAGCTGGGCCTGGCCTGGGTGCTGGCCCAGGGGGTAGTGCCCATCCCCGGCACGCGGCGGCGCAAGAACCTGGAGGCCAACGTAGCGGCCGCTGCCATTACCCTAACTTCGGCCGAGCTGGCCGAGTTGGAAGCCATTCTGCCGGTGGGCAGCGTGGTGGGCGCGGCGTATCCTTCCTGAGTAATTAGGTAGCTGCTGGCTGTTAGCTTTCGTTCAATAAAAAGTTGTTAGCCATCAGCAAACAGCTCAAATACCGATGAAATCTGCTCCGAAAGAATTTCAGGTGCTGGCCACCGTCACGGACTATACCCGGCTTTGCGGCCTGCCCGCCCCGGCGCACCCGCTGCTCACCCTCATCGACCTGGAGCTAACCCGCGCCCAGCCGCGGGCCGCGGCGATGCAACCCGTGGTGCAGCAGCTCTACACCGTGTGGCTTAAGCGCGACTTTAAGGGGCGCTTGCACTACGGCCACCAATCCTACGATTTTAGCGAAGGGGTGCTGGGCTTTGTGGCCCCCGGCCAGGTGTTTTCGGTGGATGAAACGCTGGACATTTCCGAGCTCAGCGGCTGGATGCTGGTTTTCCATCCCGACTTGCTGCGCAAGTACCCGTTGGGCCAAAAGATTACTAGCTACGGCTTTTTTGCCTACCAGGTGCACGAAGCACT
>CALMOO010000674.1 GCA_937871705.1 uncultured Hymenobacter sp. | reverse complement strand
TGGAGCACGTTCGACCCCGTGCAGGTCGTGCCCGGCACCACCTACCGCAGCGCGGGCGGCGAGGGCCCCTTGCCATATTCCGGCTACAGCCAGCGCAACTACGGCGGCAACCTGGGACCGTGGAACAACACGGGCGCTGGCAACGGCGAAGACAGCGTAGCGCCCGTGGGGCCGGCCGGCGCCGACACGATGCTCAATATCTCGGTGCCGACGAATGAGGTGCCGCTGGTGCGCATTATTCCCGTGCCGACCGTGTACGACGACACGGCCGTAAAGCAGCGCCTCGGCGCGCCGCAGTGGGTGGCCGGACAGCAGTTCGCGGGGCAGCTGGTGTTCGACCAGGGCCTTACCTACCGCGTCAAGCAAGCCATTGCCAACAGCCAAAGCGCGCCCGCCACAAACCCGGCCAACTACCTGCTACTTGGGCCGGGCAAGCTCTACACCACGACCGGCCAGAACACCGATGGCAGCCTGACGCAGAAAGCCGCTACGGATACCTTCGCCCTGAAAACCGACAGCCTGAGCCCCGCGCAGCTGGAAACGAAGCTGGCGGCCGACGTGTACCCCTACGCCTTCACCAAGCTTGCTAAGGAGACTATTTCGCCCCCCAATGTGGGCCTGGCGCTAGATGATGCCAACTCCGTGCGCTTAGTGGGTGGTGGCAGCCGCAACATTACTTCCCTAGTAGGCACTTCCACCGGCAACACCGCCACCTACGAAACGACCGCCCTTTACGGCTTTCGCGTGGGGCTGGCCGACCAGGCTGGTACGGTGGTGTTTTCAACGGCGGGGGCTACGCTCGACGGTCAGCCCAGCCGGACATTTCAGCCGGGCGAATGGCTGATTGCGGGCCTCGACAACACCGTTACCACGCTCGCCTACGTGACGCTGCTACAGGGCGGCGCTCCCCGCTACACGCCTTCCGCCGCCGCCCATGATGCGGCCGTGACGGTGCTGGGTAGCGCCAA
The DNA here is from genome assembly GCA_937871705.1 of uncultured Hymenobacter sp. GTDB lineage: Bacteria > Bacteroidota > Bacteroidia > Cytophagales > Hymenobacteraceae > Hymenobacter. The sequence goes on along the minus strand of CALMOO010000674.1, from coordinate 5,845 downwards.
TCCACTTAGCCAGGCGGCTTTTAACGACGCTGTGCTGCTGCGACTAGGTAGCGGGGGCAGCGGGGGCACCACCACGCAACTAGCCGCCCCTGCCAACCTGCGCCAGACGGCCAGCACCAGCAGCAGCAACACGCTGGCCTGGGATGCCGTGGCCAACGCCACCGGCTATCGGCTGCGGCAGTCGGGCACTATTATTTACACGGGCACTAGCCTGAGCTACACCGACGCGGGCTTGCAGGCCAGTTTTGCCTACTCCTACACGGTGCAGGCCACCGGCACGGGTGCCTACTCGGACTCGGCCCAATCGGCCAGCCTAAGCGCCACCACGGCAGCGGCCACGCCAACTAACTTTTCCTCTACCCCGCAGGCAACTGACTATTTCGACAACGCGAACCTCTACGCTAGCGGCTCAGATGTAAGCACTGGCCAGCCGCGCAACAACGAGTTTGCCCGCCAAAAGCTGACGGCGCAAGCAGTTGGCCCCATTAGCTTCACGGCCTACACGACGGAGCTAGACAGCACCACCAATGTCTACCAAAGCGACGGCGTAACGTGGGTAGCGGAGCTAGCTAACACGCAGTTGAACACCAGCCAGGTGCTCACGTTCACACCCAACGCGGCGGGCACCTACGTGTTTCAGGCGGGCCTGACGCAAGCTATTGACGAGGGGCCGGTATTGCAGTTTCAAAGCATCAACCTCATTACGGCCCCGGCCAGCATGGGCGTAACCCGCATAGCGCCAAGCAAAGCCAGTAAGCTGGTTATCATGTGGGGCGACTCCACGCTAGCCGGCAAAACGCTCAGCAATGCGGGCCGCTATAGCGTGGTGCAACTCACCCGCGGGCTAAGTCCTGACACCGATGTGGCCGCGATTGGCTACAGCGGTGCGTCGGCCCACAAGGTGTGTGGCACCTCCCCTATTCGCGCTGCCTTTAATGGCCAAGTGCAAGCCTTGGGGCAAGGGGTAAGCGACGTGTTGCTTTTTGTTCCGATGGGCATTAACGACAAGGTCATCGGCGCCGTTACCCCCACGCAATGGGCAACGGAGTTGGTAACGCTGTTTCAGGAATTGCACGCCCTGCTGCCCGCCGTTAAAATCATTTGGGCCAGCCCTACGGTCATCAATGACTACGGGGGCAATAATAGCGGCTACACCATTCAGCAGTACCGCGATGCTTTGTGGGCGGCGCCTGAATTGTCCTATGTGCTTAAGCAGGACGGGCGCGGTATGAACTTCCTCAAAAGCGAGCTTAACGACACCTACCACGCTAACCAAGCAGCTACGGCCCGGTATGCGGCCCGAGCCGATGCCCTGCGCAAGCTGGCCGTGTTCCCGGTCGTGCTGCCCAGCAACGCGCCTACGGTGCTGTATCCGCGCTCGGCGGGCGTGACGCTGACGGGCGCCTTCACGTTTGTGGACGGCACGGCCACGAGCGCCGCCTACACCACGGCGGCTGGCGCCAGCTTCGGGTTCAGCTTCGGAATGCGCTTTGAAATCTGGGGGCAATTCCAGAACAACTACGAAAGCCTCAGCATCAGCATCGACGGCGCGGCGGCCTTCTTGGTCGATACCTACGACAGCGCAAGTAGCAATTCTGGCGCCCCGCGCCTAGTCTACACCTCGCCCCTCTATCCAAGTGGCAGTACGCATACCGTCGTGGTCAGCAAAGGCACAGCCAGCTACATCGCCATGTACTACGTGCGGGCTTTTACCAACTAAGCCATGCTCTCCATCCTAGCCCAACTCCAAGAAGCCCAGCGCCACTCATAACAAATGGACGCTACTAAACCACCCAATCAGTGGCACCGCCCGCGCCCGCCCGCCGTGTACGCCCGCTGGGAGCGCCGTCAGTTGCACCGCGAATGCGCTGCCCTCGAAGCCCAGCTAACCCAGGCCGAAACCACCTGGCGCGAGCTGCGGCCGGCGTGGCACCAGGCGCACGCGCAGGGCTTGGCCTGCCACAAGCAGCTCGCCACCAAGCAGGCCCGCATTGCCGAACTCGATACCCAACTCGCCCTTCTTTCTGCCCCTTCAACGCCCTAGCCCCGATGGCTGCCCTGAAAGTGAACCCTGACAACTCCATCACGCTGCCGATTCCCCTGCTCGCCATCCTGGTCACGTTGCTGCTGGCCCTGGCTGGCTGGGGCAATAGCCTGCGCGGAGATGTGGGCGACCTCAAGACGTGGCGGGAAGAATACACGAAGCAACAGGATGCTATTCATACGCAGCAAAATGCGGCGCTCGTGGAAGTGAAGAACATGGTGCTGGCGTCAAGTGCGGAGAATACCAAGCAGAACGCGAGCATTTACGAAACGATGACCAACATCCGAATTCAGTTGGCCAGCAAGCGGTAAAGCTTATGAAAAACCTTTGTTATCTGCTGCTTAGCTGCCTGCTAGCTTCGTGTTCTACGGTGCGTCAGCTCGAACGCGCTGAAAAGCTACTAGCTGCCCATCAACGCTCGGTGCCACCCGATACTGTTTTCATGCAGTTGCTGGCGGCTAATCCTAAGCTCAAGGAACGGGCTACCCGCACGGTTATCAAGGTAGTGCACGACACGGTGCGCATGGCAGGCAAAACGGTCTATCTGCCCGCGCCAGTCCCCCAAAAAGCCACGGCGCAAACGGCGGCCGTTGATTCGCTTGTGCGGGCAGCCAGCCGACAGCTACGCGTAAAGGATAGCCTCGCCTTTGCCATGCGCCTACGAGCAGCGCTGGCCGCCCGCCCGCGCCTGCGTTCCGATACCCTAAAGCAGCACCTGGGCGACTTACTGATTCGCACGTGGTTCGACCGATTTGGCGGCGCGCACTCGACCATCACCAACCTGCGACAGAATACGGTGGTAGTGCAGCGGGTGGTGCCAGCCCCACCACCTACCCGCCCCAAGGCCGAGGCCGTACGTGGCAACCGCGTCTGGATTTTCCTGCGTGACCACGCTGGCGCGCTAGTCGCCATTCTGCTAATCGGCCTCACTTGGCTTGTGCTGCTGCTACTGCCGTGCCGGCGCCGGGCGCGGCCCTGCCCCTACGCCCCCTACAGCAATAAGTCATGACCAAACCGCACCAAATGCCACTCTCTGGCCCGTGGTACACGGCCATTTTCTACAGCCGCGGCACCTTTTCGCCCCGCTTGTGCGCCGCCTGGGCTATTCAACTCTTCGTCTTCTGGCTGCTTCGGCGCTGGATAACCTGGGAAGGGGCCACGCCCCGGCCCGATGTGGCCGGCATTGTGGGCACCCTTCAACTAGCCGTCATCACGCTTTTCGGGCTGGGTACGGTACAAAAAACGGTGCTGGGCGACGCTAGCCCCGCACCAGGATTTACGGAAGCAGTCGCCGAAAGCCAAACCCCTCCAACCTCATGAAACACTACCTACTCACCACCGCCCTGCTGCTGCTAGCTAGTTGCGCCGGCACCAAGAAACTACCGGTATATACCGCCGCCCAGCAGGAGCAGCAGCGCAAGGATATTAGCTACTGGAAGCCGGACTCTACGGCCGCCCCGATTGATTCCGCTCGCAACACGAAGCCCGCGCTGGCTATCAAGGTGCCGCTCGTGGCAGCACCCGACTCCCTGCCCTTCGTCGTGGTGCAGCGCAAGCCCACCGTTTTCGACAGGCTTTTCAACCACACGCCGAAAGCCACTATTTACGCCGGCACGCCGCAAGTAAAAGCGGGCAAGAAAAGCGTCATTACCATCAACCAAGTGCAGGGCAATCAGTCAAACACTAGCAGCAGCACCAGCAAGAATGCCACAAGTGCCACCGGTGCCGGGGCCACTTCTACCCAAGTTGAGAAGCCCAAGGCACCGGTTACTACTGGCCCAGGGGATGCCACGGACCAGTCGGGCAGCGGGGCCGCCTCCACCATTAAGGGCAACGGCAACGCACCGGTGCTGACCAACACGCAGCAACAAGCCCCCAACTGGAAGGCGCAGCTAGCCAGCGGCTTTGCCACACCGGTGGGCAAGGTGCTTTCGGTGGTGCTGCTCGGCCTCGTGGGCTACGGTGTGTATCGGCTTTGGCCCTTACTGCGTCGCAAATCCTCTGATGATAAGCAGGCTCAAGCATGACCATCACTATCATTCGCCGCCCCTCCGCCAATGGCGCTACCATCGGCCGGCTCTACGTGAACGGCGTGCCGGAATTCTACACCTGCGAGGACGTGGTGCGCCCGCCAAGCCAAAAGGTATTCGGTAAAACGGCCATACCCACAGGCACTTACAAGGTGCTGATTAACCGCTCGGAGCGCTTCAGCAAATTAGCTGGCTACGACGTGGAACTGCCGCTGCTGCTGAACGTGCCCGGCTACGCGGGCGTGCGGATTCACGCGGGAAATTTTCCGCAGGACACAGCCGGGTGCCTTTTGCCCGGTACTGGAATAGGCGCTGATGGGGCAAGCGTCATTAATTCAAGGGTAGCATTCAGCGCCTTGTTCGCAAGAATGCAGCAAGCATTGGTTGCTGGTGAATCCATTATAGTAACCATAAGATGAGCAACTTATTTCTTGCTTTTGTGTGTATCATTAGCTATATTAGCGCTATGAATACAACACACATTTACACACTGGCTCATCCCACTACGGGCGTGATTCGCTATGTAGGCAAGGCTAATAAGTTGGGCGCCCGTTACGCACTACACATTCGCAAGGACGAACACACTGCCAAGTCGCGCTGGATACAATCATTAAAAAGCCAAGGGCTGCAGCCCACAATGGAGGTGCTGGATATAGTACCCTCTGGCGAGTGGCAGTTCTGGGAAATGTATTGGATAGCCCAATTGAAAGCTTGGGGCTGCACCCTTTATAATGGAGATAATGGCGGGCTAGGTTCTGACCGGCTATCGGCGGCAATAAAGGCGCAGATTGGCGACTCGCTGCGCGATAGGCCTCAGCCTGAAAAGTGGGTTTCTTATGCTCAGTATGATATATCAGGCAATTGGATAGCCACTCACAATTCTGCCCATGCCGCCGGCGCTTCAGTTGGCAGTGGCCACAGCGTAATAGTCACTGCAGCCAAAAGGCAAGAGCGAATGAAGGGCTTTTTGTGGTTGCGAGTAGATGGTGAAGCACCGCTTACAATACCCTCCCGCTATACATCAAATAAGCGGCCGCCGCTTAGTCAAGAAGCCCGCCAACGCTCCTCAGAAAGGTCTAAGGGACGCCCAGGCAAAATACCAGGCGAGGCAACCCGAGCAAAGATGCGGGCCGCAAAGCTGGGCAAGTCTCCTGCTAACAAGGGCATACCGCAAACAGCCGAACAAAAGAAAATATTAAGCGAGGCCAGCACCACACGCAAAGCAGTCTGTCAACTCGGATTTGACGGCACACTAATAAAAGAGTGGCCGAGCATAAAGGAGGCTGCTATTGCAACGGGTGCCACTCGCGCCGGAATACTTAATGTCATCAAGGGCAAAAACAAGCACGCGGCCGGCTTCAAATGGGCGCGCCTAATCACATGAACAACCTAAAAGTAGACGCCGCTGGCCGGGCCTTTATCACGAGAGAGGAAGGCGAAATTCTGCATACCTATAAGTGTGTTGCGGGCCGGGATACTATCGGCGTAGGCCACACTGGCCCCGACGTGCACCCGGCCAGCACCATCACGCACCAGCAAAGCCAGGACTTACTAAGCCGCGATTTGGCCCGCTTCGAAGCCGCCGTGAATCGGCTCGTGACTCGCCCGCTCAATCAGCACCAGTTCAATGCCTTAGTGTCGTTCGCCTTCAATCTGGGCGAAGGCGCATTGCAAAAATCCAGCTTGCTGCGCCTCGTAAACGCTGGCGCCCCCGACCCCGCCGAGGTCGAGCGCCTCGGCATCGGCGCGCCCGCTTTCGTCTTCTCGACCA
>CALMOO010000673.1 GCA_937871705.1 uncultured Hymenobacter sp. | reverse complement strand
GGAATGAATACCAGCGGCAACGACCTTACGGCCGACCTGCCCAAACCAAAAGTAAATAAAGAGTCGCTCAAGCGCAGCCTACGAATTTTCAACTTCGTGCTGCCCTACAAAGCCAAGTTTGCCGTGGGCCTGGTGATGCTGGTGCTCAGCAGCAGCACGTTTATGGCCTTTCCGTGGGTGGCGGGCAAGCTCGTGGATGCGGCCAACCACAAGGCCGTGGTGCTGCCCGGCGGGCTCACGCTCGACATCGACCGCATTGCGCTGCTGCTATTCGTTGTCATTGTGTTTCAGGGCTTTTTCTCGTTTGGGCGTATTTGGTTTTTTACGCAGGTGAGCGAGTACACGGTGCGCGATATTCGGCAGGCGCTCTACGCTAAGTTCGTGCAGCTGCCCATTCCATTTTATGAGCAAAACCGGGTGGGCGCCATCACCTCGCGCATTACATCCGACGTGGCTCAGATTCAGGACACGTTTTCGCTGACGCTGGCCGAGCTGTTTCGGCAGGTGTTCACGCTGCTGGGCGGCATCACGTTCATCATGCTCGTGTCGGTGAAGCTCTCGCTGTTTATGCTGGTCACGTTCCCGCCCATCGTGCTGGCGGCGGGGTTGTTTGGCCGCAAAATTCGCACCCTGGCCAAGACGACGCAGCAGGAACTGGCCCACACCAACACCATTGTGGAGGAGACGCTGCAGGCCATCAACTCGGTGAAAGCCTTCACCAACGAGAAGTTTGAGACGGAGCGCTACACCTTTTCGCTGGGCAAAGTGGTGCGCGCGGCGCTGCAAAGCAACTTGTACCGCGGCGGCTTCGTGTCGTTCGTGATTATCGGCTTGTTCGGCGGCATTATTCTGGTGCTGTGGCGCGGCGCTACGCTGGTGTACACGGCCGGCCCTGGCCACCTCGAAATCGGCCAGCTCGTGTCATTTATTATCTACACGGCCTTTATTGGTGCGTCGGTAGCCGGCTTGGGCGAGCTATACGGCAAGGTCCAAAGCACGCTAGGCGCCTCCGAGCGCATTCTCGAAATCCTGGACGAAACGCCCGAGCCGACGCACGTAGTGCCCACTACTGGCCTGGTAGCACCCCGGCTTTTCGGCGATATTCGCTACGAGCACGTTGCCTTCCGCTACCCTACCCGCCCGGATATCACAGTGCTGCAAGACATTGACTTCCACATTGCGGCGGGCGAGAAAATTGCGCTCGTGGGCCCCAGCGGCGCGGGCAAAAGCACCATTGCCGGGCTGCTCATGCAGTTCTACCCCCTCAGCGGCGGCCGTATTCTGGTCGATGGCCATAGCATTGGTGACTACGACCTTACGGCTCTGCGCCGCCACATCGGCATTGTACCACAAGAAACGCTGCTTTTTGGCGGCAGCATCCGCGAGAACATTGCCTACGGCAAGCCCGGCGCCACGGACGAGGAAGTTATCGAAGCCGCTCGCCGCGCCAATGCCTGGCAGTTCATCCAGCTTTTCCCCGAAGGCCTCGACACAGTAGTCGGCGACCGTGGCATCAAGCTCTCGGGTGGGCAGCGCCAGCGCGTGGCTATCGCCCGCGCCATCCTGAAAAACCCGGCTATTCTCATCCTCGACGAGGCTACTTCTTCGCTCGACAGCGAAAGCGAAAAGCTTGTGCAAGGCGCCCTCGATGAGCTAATGCAAAACCGCACCAGCCTCATTATCGCGCACCGCCTCTCCACCATCCGCAAGGTTGACAAGATTTTGGTTATCGACGGGGGTAGGATAGTGGAAGCCGGCACCCACGAGGAGCTAAGCGACCGGGAAGGCGGGCTGTATGCTAATCTGCTGCGGTTGCAGTTTGAGCTAGCGTAAGTCGTTGGTATCTTGTAGTATTTCCTATCATCATGCGCACACTCACCCTTAACTTGCCCGACACGCTCGAAGTGGCAGACAACGAGTTAGCAATGCTCCTAGCTTCGCAGCTTTATGAGCAAGGCAAGCTTTCACTTGGCCAAGCGGCAGAACTTGCTGGATTGACCAAGCGCACTTTTGCCGAATTATTAGGTCAATACAACGTCTCTATTTTCAATTACCCGGCTACTGACTTAGCTAGAGACGTAGCTAATACCTAACGTTATTATCTCCGACACCAGCTGTTTTATCTTGCTGAGTAAAATCGGAGAGCTTGCTTTGTTGCAAAAGGTTTACGGGCAAATCATTACTACACCTGATATCGCCAGTGAATTTGGCGAAGCTTTGCCAGAATGGGTACGGATAATGCCAGTAGCTGATGGCTATCGACAACGGTTGCTAGAGATGCAGCTTGACAAAGGTGAATCGAGCGCAATTGCATTGGCTCTGGAGATACCGGGTAGCACGCTGATTATTGACGACTACAAGGCTCGAAAAATAGCCGAGCGCCTTGACCTGAAGCTTACTGGCACTCTCGGGGTAATTATAAACGCTAAAGCGATAGGAGTTATTCCTACTATCAGGCCACTGCTTGACAAAATCAAGCAAACGAATTTTCGGCTATCTGCTGAACTGGAGGCCCAAGCATTGCGGCTGGCAAATGAGTAGTCGGCTAGCGCACCACCCGTCCGCGCATCAACCCCCAATACAGCCCACCGGCTACGAAGAAGCCCACGAACCACGCGTAATTGTACGATTCTAGCAGCCAAGGCCACACGGCGGTTTTGTCGAGCACGCCGATGGCCGCCAGGAAGCCCGGCACGCTGGGCAGTATTCCCAGCACCAGCGCCACAATGGCCACAGGATTGACGCCTCGATTGTAAGTGTAGCGGCCTTCGTGCTGATATAAGTCGCTCAACGACAATTCTTGGTTGCGCAGCAAGTAGTAGTCGGTGATGAGGATGCCGCCGATGGGACCGAGCAGCGCGGAGTAGCCCACGAGCCAGGTGAAGATGAAGCCGCTGGGGTCGGCGATGAGTTTCCAGGGGAAGATGAGCAGGCCTACTACCCCCGTTAGATAGCCGCCTGCGCGGAAACTGATGCGCTGCGGCGCAAGGTTGGCGAAGTCGTTGGCGGGGCTGACGATATTGGCGGCGATGTTGGTAGCCAGCGTCGAGAGGGCCACGGCCAGCATGGCCCCGGTCACGAGCCAGCGGCCCTCGAAGCGCCCGGCCAGCACCACAGGGTCCCAGATGGTAGTGCCGTAGATGATGAGCGTGGCCGACGTAACTGCTACCCCCACAAAGGAGAACAACGTCATAGGAATGGGCAGGCCTAGCGCCTGGCCCAGCTGCTGCGCGCGCTGGCTGGTGGCGTAGCGCGTAAAATCGGGGATATTGAGCGAGAGCGTGGCCCAAAAGCCCACCATGCCAGTGAGCGACGGGAAAAAGAACTTCCAGAACCCGCCGGGCGTGGTGAAGTGCGAGCGCTGCGCCAGAATCGGCCCCAGCCCGTGCCCGGCCGAGATGGCCCACAGCAGCAGCGCCAATGCCGCTGCCGGCAGGAAAAATGCTTTGAAGACCAGTAGCTTGCGAATGCTATCGACGCCGAGGTACACCACGTACATATTCAGC
>CALMOO010000672.1 GCA_937871705.1 uncultured Hymenobacter sp. | reverse complement strand
CTCCGGGTACAGCCCGCCGAGCACGCGCTCGGGCGTCATGGGCGCCACAAGGGGTAGGGAGACGCCGGGCTGGAAGGCCCTTATAGCGTCGCGCAGGGCGAAGTAGGCGCCGATGCCGTACATGAGCGGCGGCTCGCCCACGGCCTTGGCGCGCAAGATGGCGTTGGGGTGGCCGGGCGTGTCGAGGAAGTGCACATCGAGCACGGCGGGCACTGAGTAGAGGTCGGGTATCTTGTAGCTGTTCAGCGAGTTGCTGAGCAGCCTACCCTCCTCATTGTAGCTCACTTCTTCCAGCGTCATCCAGCCGATGCCCTGCACGGCACCGCCTTCTATCTGGCCGCGGTCGATGGCGGGGCTGAAGCTCTGGCCGAAATCGTGGGCGATGTGTACGGCATCGATGGTATAAGTGCCGCGCAGGCAATCGACGGTAGCCGTGGTAAGGGCCGTACCATACACGTGGTAGGCAAATGGGTAGCCCTGCTCTACGCTGGCATCGAAGTGCACGCCGGGGGTAGCGTAGTGGGCGTTTTCGGTAAGGGCCACACGCCGCACGAAAGCACTGGAAACCAGCTTTTCCCAGGTGGTTTCGGCCGGAATGCCGGCGGCCAGTACCTGCTCGTTTTCAATCTGGATGCCTTCGTAATTGACCGAAAACTCGGTGCTGGCGTGGCGCAGCAGGCGCTCGCGCAGGGCCAGGCAGGCTAGCTCGGTGGCTTTGCCGTTGAGGTCGGCGGTGGCGCTGGCGGCGCTGGGCGAGGTATTGGCGACGCGCGTGGTATTGGTGGTTTCGATTTTGATGCGATTAATCGAAATGCCCAGCGTGCGGGCCGCCACCTGTGCAATTTTGGTGTTCACGCCCTGGCCCATCTCTACTGCGCCGGTGCTGATGCCCACCGAGCCATCGGTGTAGATGTGCACCAAGGCCCGCGTCTGGTTCATAAACGTCTTGGTGAATGAGATGCCGAAGCAGATGGGCATCACCGCCAAGCCCTTCTTAAACAGCTGGTTTTGCTGGTTAAAGGTATCGACCTCGGCCCGCAGTTTAGTTAAGCCAAACAGCTCGGCGGCCGTGTCCCAGGCCTGCTCGGCATGGCACATTTCCGCCGGCTGGCGGTAGGGAAACAGGTCGCCCTCGCGCAGCAGGTTGCGCCGCTGAATCTCGCTGGGCAACACGCCCAATTCTTCGGCCGCCTTCGTGATGGCCGACTCAATCACAAACATGCCCTGCGGCCCGCCGAAGCCCCGGAAGGCCGTATTGGGCGGCAAATTGGTGCGGCACGAGTTGGCCGTGGCCGTGACGTTGGGGATGTAGTAGGCGTTGGTGGTGTGGAAGAGCGTGCGCTCCAGCACGGCCGGCGAGAGGTCGGCAGATGCGCCAGCGTTTTGGTAGTACGTCACCTCATAAGCCAGGATTTTTAGCTCCTTGCTTAGCCCAATTTTGAAATCGGACGAGTACGGGTGGCGCTTGCCGGTCATGCGCATGTCGGCCATGCGGTCGAGCACGAGCTTAACGGGTTTTTTGACCAAAAAGGCGCCCAGCGCGGCCAGGCAGCCCCAAGGCGTGGCCTGGTCTTCCTTACCCCCAAAGCCGCCACCGAGGCGCGTCACATCTACCTCAATCTGGTGCATCCCTACCCCCAGCACCACGGCGCAATGCCGTTGCACAGCCGTCGGCCCTTGGGTCGAGGAGATGATTTTGACGCCGCCCAGCTCAGTCGGAAAGGCATAAGCGGCCTGCGTTTCGATGTACAAATGCTCCTGCCCGCCAGTCTCGGCTACGCCCTCAAATACGTAATCACAGCCTGCAAATGCGCCCGCCGAGTCGCCAATGCGGAAGATGCGCGGCGGCACAATCAGCTCGCCGAGCGCGGCGGCCTGGCGCGGGTCGGTGATGATAGGCAGCGGCTCGATATCAGCCGTGATGAGCTTGAGCGCGGCGTGGGCCTGGCGCTCGGTGCGAGCCAACACCAGTGCCACCGGCTGCCCCCGAAAGTGCACGTGGCCCTCGGCTAGTAGCGGCTCATCGGGCACAATACCGCCGATTTGATTGCGACCCGGAATATCCTGGGCAGTAAGAATGCGCACCACGCCCGGCGCCTTGCGGGCCGCGCTCAGGTCAAGGCGCTGGAGCACGCCGTGCGCCAGCGGCGACTCATACACGGCCGCGTAAAGCGTGCCTTGCTGCACGGGCACATCGTCGAGGTACTGCGATTCGCCGCGCACGTGGCGCTGAGGGTCGAGGTGGTTCATGGCGTTGGCTATTCTTTTCCAGTTGTCATGCTGCGCTTGCGAAGCATCTTTTCGCGCCAGAACAAATCGTTCGACGGTGATAAGATGCTTCGCAAGCGCAGCATGACGGATATTTTATTCTTTCTAACTATATCAACTCCGCCAACGTCAGGGCGGGCGCAAAGCGCAGAAAATGCGCAAACAGCAGCTGCCGCAGCAGCAGGCGCTTATAAGCTGCCGTGCCACGCACATCCGAAATCGGGCTGATTTCCTCCTGCATCACCTCATTTGCCCCAGCCACTGTTTGGGCCGATAACTCACGACCCAGCAAGTAGTCGCCGGTGCGGCGCAGCAGCAGCGGCACCGGCCCTACCCCCCCTGCCGACACCCGAGCAGCCGTAACCACGCCATTGTCGAGGCGCAGCCAGGCGGCGGTATTCACGCTAGCAATGTCGAGGTGGGTGCGCTTAGATACTTTTTCGAAGTTGAAAAAGTCGCCTGGCTGCGGGGCTGGGAAGCTGATTTCGGTCACCTGCTCGTCGGCCGTTTTAGCCAGCTTTTTATACCCCAGATACAGTTCAGCCAACGGCAACGTGCGCCCTACCCCTGCCGCATTGGCCAGCGTAATGTCGGCGCCTAGCGCCAGGAATAATATGGTTAAATCACCAATGGGCGAAGCATTTACGAAGTTGCCCGCCACGGTGCCCATGTTGCGAATGGGTGTGCTCGACACCAGCTTCAGGTACTCGGGCAGACGCGGCAGCAGGCCACACAGCAACTCAGAGTCGAGGAGCTGGCTGGCGGTGGTGGCAGAACCGAGCACCACGCGCCCTACCCCCGCTTCGTGGCGAATGCCGCGCCGGCCGCCCTGGTCGAAGAGCAGGCGCACGGGCTGCTCGCGCAGGGTGTCGAGCTGCTGCACCAGCAGGTCGGTGCCGCCGCTCAGCAGCGGGTGGGTAGCGTTGGGGAAGTGGCCGTTGGCGTGGCCATTCTGGTTTTGGGCGTGGCCGTTGGGCGAGGCAGACACGGCACTGCCATTGGTAGAGTGGCCGTTTGTGAGGGGGGTAGGCGCCGCTTCGGCGGTGGCAATTTCGACGCGGAGGGCGGCCAGCTTAGCCGGCATTTCCTGGAAGTATTCGGGCACGAACTGCTTCTCACTCAGCCACTGCACCTTATTAGTACTGGGGAGCTCAGCCAGCTCGGCGGTGAGGGCGGCGGCGGCGCGCTCCAAGGCCTTATAGCCGGTGCAGCGGCAGATGTTGCCGTCGATGGCGGCGCGGGTATTCTTCTCAGTGGCGGGCCGCTCGCTGAGGCTGTGGCCGGTGAGCGACATCACGAAACCCACCGTGCAAAAGCCGCACTGCGCACCGTTGTGCGCCACAATGGCTTGCTGCACCGGCGTGAGCTGGCCGCTGGCCTGGTTGATGCCTTCTACCGTGACCACGTGCTTGCCGTGCACATTGCCGAGCGGCGTGAGGCAGCTCGTCATGCTTTGGTAAGC
>CALMOO010000671.1:2318-8018 GCA_937871705.1 uncultured Hymenobacter sp. | reverse complement strand
TCCATAGCCTTATCGCCAAGTTCAGTATGTGCCGAGTCGTCGCCGAAGTGCGTCTTGCGGGTGTCATCCGACATCAGCAGGTTCACGTCGTCTTTGCCGTAGCCGCGCTCGTGCAGGGCCTGGTAAGCTTTCTCAGCGCTCGAGCGGTCGCGGAAAATGCCGCTCGTGCTGCTGCCCTCGCGGTAAGGCTCACCCGTTACGGCGTGAGCAGCGCGGTCAGCCGTGTTTTGCACCGCATCTATGCCGCGGCCCACTACAGCACCAGCCGTGCCAGCTACTGCTGCGCCTTTAGCAGTGGCGCTGTAGTCATCGCCATCGGTACCGCTGGTAGAAGCCGAAGTAGTATTGGTGTTGCCCTTATAATCATCAGCTGAGTTAGCCGCGCTGGCGCCGCCGGTTCCGCCGCTGTAGTCAGTGCCAGCTGAGTAGCTAGTGCTTTCATTGCTAGAGCCAGTGCTGTTGCCCAAGCCAGTACCCGTATTTTGGGTGCCATAGTTGGAGCCGGCGCCAGTACCCGTGTTCATCGGGTTGTTTGCATCGTTGGTGTTCATCTTGTGGGTGGTTTAGAGTGAAAGAAAGGCCAAGCAAATTGCTCGACTATTTGCCAACTTAACGGCACTAGCCAAGCACAGGTTGCGCCTACCCCCTCTAGACAAACCAGTAAGTGGCCCGCTGGCCCAAGCCAGCGCACAAAAAAGCCCCGGCCAAAGCCAGGGCTATCGGAGTAGGGAGCAGCGCAAAAGCCCCCTGCCACAGGTACATTATGCCTCTTTTAGGGCGTATTGCACATAGTTGGCTTCTTCGAGCCAGAAGGCGCGGCACTCTTTGATTAAGTTCTTAAGAAAATTTTCATCTTGCTTTAAGCTGCGCCACTCGCCGTAGCCAAGACGCTCGCACAGCTTGTAAAAATTATCGCCCTGCCCCTTGGACCCTTGCACCCGCACTAGGCAGCTGAGCAGCGGCCGGCCCGCCGCGTGCTCCTCAGTCGATATTTCGGCCAGCATTTCATTTAAGCGCGATTTCTCATGCGAGATGTCAAGGTTGAGCCCCAGCTCTGACTCCTGAAGCAACGTGAGGTAGCTGACACTGCCGGCCTGCTGCCGGGCATAGCGGATGAGATAGTGGCGAAGGCGGTTAGTCATGTGAAGGAAAGTAGCCGCTTAAATCTGTGCTCGCCAAACCAGCAAGCACAATGGACGGGAAGCTGCTAATAACGTAAAAACCTAGCTTAACGTACGTAATAAGTACGGGCCCCAGATTGAGGCCCGCGCCCACAGCAGGGGGTAGGCAAGTGCCCCGGAAGTACCTGGCCGCCTTGTGAAGCAGGAATCTTGCCAAAAATTTCGATTAAGCTTGGCGGCTAGCGGCCCTGGCGGCGGCGTAACTCTTTTTGAATTAGCAGAAACTCACGGCTGCTTTGGCCGGCAATGGCCGTGTTTTCGTCGGCGCGGCGCAGCAGGTAGGGCATCACGGCTTCCACAGGGCCGTAGGGCACATACTTGGCAGTGTGGTAGCCGGCGTGGGCCAGGTTGTAGCTCAGGTTGTCGCTCATGCCATAAAGCTGGGCAAACCACACCCGCTCATCGTGGGGGGGTAGGCCGGCTTGCTGCATCAGCTGCGTGAGCAGCAGCGAGCTGGCCTCGTTGTGGGTGCCCGCGCACAGGCTGATGCGGGCTACGTGCTGCACACAGTAGCGCAGCGACTCATTGTACAAGTCGTCGGTGGCCTGCTTGGTTGGGTTGATGGGGTTTTGGTAGCCGCGCTGCTGGGCAGTGCGGGCTTCTTTCTCCATGTAGGCGCCGCGTACCAGCTTCACGCCCAAGTAGTAATTGCCCTGAGTGGCGCGCTCGTGTGCCGCTTGCAGCGCCTCTAGCCGGTCGTGGCGATACAGTTGGTAAGTGTTCCAAACAATGGCCTTTTCCTGGTTGTAGCGGCGCATCATGTCCTCGGCCAGGTCGTCGATGGTTTGCTGAAACCAGCTTTCCTCGGCATCCACAAACAGGCGCACGGTGTGCTGGTGGGCGCGGGCGCACAGGGCATCGAGCCGCTGCTTGCCGCGGTCGAAAGCCGCCTGCTCGGCCTCGGTAAGCTTGGTGCCAGCCTGCGTTTTTTCAAGCAGTACGGTGGGCATTAGGCCTGTTACTTTAAACACCGAGAACGGAATGTGGGGGGTAGTAGCCGCCAGCGCAATGGTGGCCAGTATCTCGTCGCGGGTGCAGTCGAAGCTCTGGTCGTTGCCGGTGCCTTCGACCGAGTAGTCGAGGATGGTGCCAATGTGGTAGCGGCCCAGCTCGGCAATGACGGGCTTACACTCCGCGATAGTTTCGCCGCCGCAAAACTGCTGAAATATCGACTTCTTAATCAGAAACTTCGTGCCGGGCAGGCCCAGCCGCAAAGCCGTTTTCATGAGCCCGCTACCGGTTTTAACCAGGCTGCCGTTGTTCATCGCGGCGAAGAGGGCATACATCTTGCGCAGTTCCATATCGGACTTGGCCTCGAAGGCAATGCGGGTATCTTCAAACGAGATAGGCGCCACGGGCGGCGCGGGTACGGCAGTAGAAGAAGCCATAAAACGAAGCAGAACAGTAAGTAGGGCGGGTAGAAAAATGCGGAAGCCGCTACGAAGGTAACGTTGCCCTCGAAAACCGGGTTCGGCGTAGAAGAGTTACTTTTATAGCTATAAAGTAGTGCGTACACTAGGAGTACGCGCGTTGAACGACCCAGGCCCAGACTCCCAGAGCCTGCGCCATATTCTGCTAATGGAAAATACAGTTACCGCCGACACCTACTTCACCCGTCGGCTGGCCGCTAAGGGCCAACCCCTTATCATCGCCGGCCCGTGCTCGGCCGAATCAGAAGAGCAAGTCTTGGCCGTGGCCCGCGCCCTCAAGGCCGCCGGCCAAGCCGATATGTACCGCGCCGGCATCTGGAAGCCGCGCACCAAGCCCGGCGGTTTTGAGGGCATGGGCACGGCCGCGCTGCCCTGGCTGCAAGCCGCCCGCGCCGAAACCGGCCTGCCGATGGCCATCGAAGTTGCTACCCCCCGCCACGTCGAAGATGCGCTTAAGCACGGCATCGACGTGCTCTGGATTGGGGCCCGCACTACCGTCAACCCCTTTGCGGTGCAGGAACTGGCCGATGCGCTGGCCGGCACCGGCGTGCCAGTGATGGTGAAAAACCCCGTAAACCCCGACCTGGCCTTGTGGGCCGGGGCACTGGAGCGCCTGGAGCGGGCGGGAATTACCGACTTGGCAGCTATCCACCGGGGGTTCAGTACGTTTGCGCCCTCGCGTTACCGCAATGCGCCTACCTGGGCCATCCCGATTGAGCTGAAAACGCGCTACCCCGAGCTGCCGCTCATCAACGACCCCAGCCACATTGGCGGCAAGCGCGACTTGCTGCTGCCCATCGCCCAGAAGGCCCTCGACCTTGACTACGACGGCCTCATCATCGAGACGCACCCCGACCCCGACCACGCCCTCAGCGACGCCGCTCAGCAGGTAACGCCCGCTCGCTTGCAGGAGATTCTGAGCGAGCTGAAGTACCGCTACCGCTCCTCCGACAATGTCGACTACCGCAACAAGGCCGAGGAGCTGCGCCAGAAAATGGACACCGCCGACCACGAAATCCTGGAGATGCTGGCCCGCCGCATGGCCCTCATCCAGGAGTTGGCCGAGTACAAAAAGGAGAACAACGTGAAAATCCTGCAGCTAGAGCGCTGGCAGGAGATTTTCAAGACCCGCCCAGAATGGGGCAAAGCACTGAATATCAACGAGAAATTTGTGGGCGAGCTCTACAAGCTCATTCACATCGAAAGCATTCGCCAGCAAACCGAGGTGCTCAATGGCCGCCCCATTGACGGGCCAAATTACCTGGGGCCTGGGCTATAAAAGGGGGGTAGGGAGTGAGTAGCGGCGGCTCGCCATAATGGGCGGCTTCCGCTACTCCGCCACCCAGTGGTAGGTCTCGTAGGCGCCGCCATCTACGCAGGCATCTTCGCCCACCAGCGATAGCTGCTGGCCCGTATCGGTCTTACTGATGCTGTAGGTTTTGCGGTCGTTATTAGGCACGTCCGAATCTGTTTTGTACGCAATGATAGGTACTTGCTGCGTGCTGCACTTCGATAAGTTGCCCATCGAAAGCTGGTAGCTGGTTTGCTTATTCAGCTTGCCATTGTGCTGAATAAGTACGTAGCCATCGGCGCTGAACACCAGTTGGCGCGTGAAGCCCATGCTGGCGGGCGTGCGCTTGCCAGTCCAGCCCAGCGTCGAAGCGTCCCATTCCCAGTGGCCGGTTTCCAGGGCCAGTGCGTCGTAGTGACGCGGCTGCACCTCGTCACCGATAGAGTGGCAGCCAGTAGCCGATAGTAACGTAAGGGCAGCAACCAGTAGGGTAGCTTTTTTCATGAGGCGGGCAGCGGTGGGAAAGTAGCTAAGCAATATAGCTAAGCAGAGCCGGTAACTAACGCCTTGGTTGCAGGCCGCCGGAAAATTGCTGGGGCGGCTGCCGTTTCTTTGCGCCAGCTTCTCCCAAAAACACCGCTCCGCCGCTTGCTTGTGAATAATCCTCCTGTTATTGGCCCGCTAGCCTTGCCGGCCCTCGCCGATTTTATCCGGCAGCACGCGCCGAGCCGCGTGTTTGTGCTGGCCGACACCAACACGGCGCGCGATTGCTACCCCCTGCTGCAGCCGCAGCTGCCAGCGCACGAGCTGCTCACCATCGAGGCCGGCGAAGCGTACAAAACGCTGGCCACCTGCGGCCACGTGTGGGAGTGGCTCACCACGCAGGCCGCCGACCGCCACGCGCTGCTCGTGTGCTTGGGCGGGGGGGTAGTAACGGATTTGGGCGGGTTTTGCGCCGCTACCTACAAGCGCGGCATTGCGTGCGCGGTGCTGCCTACTACGCTGCTGGCGCAGGTAGATGCCGGGGTAGGAGGCAAAACAGGCGTTGATTTTCAGGGTTTTAAAAACCACATCGGCGTATTTCAGGAGCCCGCGGGCGTGTTCATCGACCCTGCTTTTTTGGCCACGCTGCCGCCGCGCGAGCTGCGCTCGGGCTACGCCGAAATCATCAAGCACACTCTTATTGCCGACGCGGCCGCTTTTCAGCAGCTGCACGGCCTCGACGTAGCCACGGTGGCCGACTGGACGCCCATCATCGAGCATTCGGTGGCCATCAAGCAGCAAATTGTGGACCAGGACCCGCTCGAAGCTGGGCCGCGCAAGCTGCTCAATTTTGGCCACACCGTGGGCCACGCCCTGGAAAGCTACCTGCTGCTGCAGCCCGGCCGCGAGGTGCGCCACGGCGAAGCCGTGGCGGCGGGCCTCATCTGCGAAAGCTGGCTCTCGGTGCAGCGCGGGCTGCTGAGTTCCCAAGAGCTGGTCGAGGTAGAGGGGGTAGTAAAAGCTGCTTTTGGCAAAATTCACTTTATCACCTTCGAAACCGAAGCCATCGCGGGCTTTGCAGTGCAGGACAAGAAGAACCGCGCCGACGTCATCAACTGCACGCTGCTGCAAGGGCTTGGGCGCGGCGTATTTGACCAGCCCATAACCTTGGCCGAAATAATAGCGTCGCTGCAGTACTACCACCAATCGGTGTAGCGCAGCTTTTACCTCAGTGAACATATTTGGTCCTGCTTGGGCCTAGGCGCTCGCCAAAGGCAGCCCTCTTATCATAATGGACAAACAACTTACCTGGGCT
>CALMOO010000671.1:1568-2308 GCA_937871705.1 uncultured Hymenobacter sp. | reverse complement strand
CCTCCCGGCTTCCAAAAGCGAGAGCAACCGCGCGCTGTTAGCGCAAAAGCTAGCGGGTGGCGGCACGCTCACCAACCTCTCCGAAGCCAACGACACCGTGCTGATGGCGCGCCTGCTCGACCAAGCCGCTACCACCGACCACCTCGACGCCGAAGACGCCGGCACCGTCATGCGCTTCATGACGGCCTACCTAGCCGTGAGCGGCTGGCGCGGCACCCTCACCGGCGCGGCGCGCATGAAGCAACGGCCCATCGGCATTTTGGTAGAAGCCCTGCGCACCTTGGGCGCCACCATCGCCTACGTCGAAAAGGAGGGCTACCCCCCCCTGCGCTTCGAAGGTGGCCAGCTAGCCACGCCCGCCGCCGAACTGGCCGTACGCGGCGACATCAGCAGCCAGTACATTTCAGCCCTGCTGCTGGTGGGGCCGGTGCTGCCCGGCGGCCTGCGCCTGCGCCTGACGGGTGAGGTAGGCTCGCGCCCCTACATTGAGTTGACCTTGAAGCTGATGCAGCATTTTGGTGCGGCTTGCGGTGCGCTTGCGCCCGACCTGGTAGAAGCCCGCCCCAGCGGCTACCGCCCGGCCGACTACGAGGTAGAAAGCGATTGGTCGGCGGCCAGTTACTGGTACGCGCTGGTGGCGCTGGCCCCAGCTGGCTCATCAATCACGCTGCCGGGCCTGCGGCAGCAGTCGTGGCAAGGCGACCACGTTATTCAACACATTATGAGCTCGTTGGGAGTGG
>CALMOO010000671.1:0-1558 GCA_937871705.1 uncultured Hymenobacter sp. | reverse complement strand
ACGGAGTTTCTGCCCGCGGCGGGTGGCGTGCAGCTCACGCAGGTGCCGCTGAATGCCGGCGCGCTAGTAGCTCAGCCGCTCGACTTCACCGACTGCCCCGACCTGGCCCAGACGGTAGTGGTGGTAGCCGCGGCGCTGGCCGTGCCACTGCGCCTTACGGGCCTGCACAGCCTGCGCATCAAAGAAACCGACCGCATCGCGGCGCTGCAGGCCGAGCTGCGCAAGTTTGGAGCTGACTTGGTGGAGGTTAGCCCAGTTGTTTTTGAAGTGCAGACCAACGGCTTTCAAGTAAACAATCAGGAAGTTGCTACTTACGAAGACCACCGCATGGCCATGGCTTTTGCGCCGCTGGCCTTGCGCGGGCCGCTCACCATTGCCGAGCCGGGCGTGGTGCGCAAGTCCTACCCCAGCTACTGGCGCGAGCTGGCGAAGGTGGGGGTAGGCGCTTGAGTCCGTGAGCGGTGGCGCCTCCGCGCGAAGAAATTACCTTTGAAAAGCCTGTCCTTGCTCACTAAGAAGCGGTGATTAGACGCAGCAACCTCACCCTTTATGAAAATCAAAAACACCTGCTTACTACTGGCTTTCTGCTACATTGGCCTGAACTGTGCGCCGCCTGGCCACATCACCAAACCCATCGACACCCTGCCGGCCACAGCTTTGCAGCCGTATGGCCGCACCGTGTTGAATAGCGAGCAGCAGTTAGAGCTGATAAGCTCGGCGGTGCACTTCGGGGTTAGCTTCGAGGGCAAAGAGTGCCAGGTATTTGCCTCGCTGCCCAATAGCCAGGGGCACAACTACTTGCAGTACGAATTGGATGGCGTGTATCAGAAAAGAATCAAAGTAATCGGCAGCTCAAAGGAGCCGCTGGTAATAACGGCCCCAACCTCGGGCAAGCATACGCTGTGGCTCTACAAAGCCACTGAGGCCCACACGGGGGCCATCGCTATTCAAAAAATAACGGGCACTAAGGTGAAGGCTCTACCCAATCCGCGCCTGCCCCTGATTGAGTTTATCGGCAACAGCATCACGTGTGGTGCTGCCTCCGACCCGTCGGAGGTGCCCTGCGGCACCGGCGAATATCACGACCAGCACAACGCCTACATGGCCTACGGCCCGCGCGTGGCCCGCGCCCTCAAAACCAACTTTATCTTGAGCAGCGTCAGCGGCATCGGCATGTACCGCAACTGGAACAGCACCGGCCCAACCATGCCGCAGGTGTACGAGAAGGTCGATTTTCAGGAGAAAAACCCGCAGCGTTGGAACTTCGCCACCTACACGCCGGCCGTGGTGAGCATCGCATTGGGTACCAACGACTTCAGCAACGGCGATGGCAAAACGACCAGGCTGCCGTTCGATAGCACCACCTTTGTCAACTCCTACGTGCAGTTTGTGCAGCTCGTAAAGTCGAAATATCCGAAGGCCCGCATTGCACTTTTGAGCAGCTCCATGGTGGCTGATAAAAGCCGCACTACGCTGCAAAATTGCCTAGCGGCCGTGAAGCAAAAAACAGATGCAAACTACCCCGCCGACAAGCCAGTAGCCGTGTATTGCTTTAAGC
>CALMOO010000670.1:1753-5898 GCA_937871705.1 uncultured Hymenobacter sp. | reverse complement strand
GCAAAATATCGTGCGCAACCCCGAGTTTCAGGCCGGGCACGCCACCGTCGATTTTATAAAAGACCACCCCGAGCTGCTGCAATTCAAAACGCGCCTCGACCGCGCCACCCGCATCCTGAACTACGTGGGCGAAGTCGTGGTGAACGGCAACCCCGATGTAGCCGGCCGCGTGGACGAGCGCCGCCAAATTCGCAAAGCGCCTATGCCCACAGTCGATATGCCGGCCGTCTGGCGCTTGCACTCGGGCAATCAGGCGCCAAAAAATGGCTGGAGCGTTTATCCTCCTCTCTCAGCTTTTGTGCCGGGTACTAAAAATAAGCTGCAAGAGCTAGGCCCCGAGAAATTCAGTCAGTGGCTGCGCCAGGAGCCGCTCATTCACTACACCGACACCACCCTGCGCGACGCCCACCAGAGCTTGCTGGCCACCCGCATGCGCACCATCGACATGCTGAAGGTGGCCGGCAGCTACGCCCGCCAGCACCCCCAGACGTTTTCACTGGAAGTGTGGGGCGGCGCGACCTTCGACGTGGCGCTGCGCTTTTTGCACGAAGACCCCTGGGACCGCCTGGTACGCCTGCGGGCGGCGGTGCCCAATATTCTGCTGCAAATGCTCATCAGGGGCGCCAATGGCGTGGGCTATAAAGCTTACCCCGATAATTTGACCGAGAAGTTTGTGGCTACAGCCAGCGAAAAAGGTGTCGATATATTCCGCATTTTCGACTCCCTGAACTGGATGAAAGGCATGGAATCGTGCATTAATTTCGTGCGCCGCCAGACGCCCGGCCTGGCTGAAGGCAGCATCTGCTACACCGGTGACATCCTGGACCCGAGCCGGCCGAAGTATAATCTCCAATACTACCTCACGCTGGCCAAGCAGCTCGAAGACGCGGGCGCCCACATTCTCTGCATCAAGGACATGGCGGGCTTGCTCAAGCCCTACGCCGCCCAAGAACTGATACCCGCGCTGCTCGACACCGTGAAGCTGCCCATTCACCTGCACACCCACGACACGAGCAGCCTGCAAGCCGCCACCTACCTCAAGGCCGTCGAAGCGGGCGTGCAGGTGATTGACGTGGCGCTGGGTGGCCTCTCGGGCCTCACCTCGCAGCCCAACTTCAACTCGGTGGTGGAAATGCTGCGCCACTCGCCCCGCCACCGCGAGTTCGACCAAGTCAGCCTCAACCAATTCAGCGACTTCTGGGAGGCCATCCGCGAGCAGTACTACCCCTTCGAGTCAGGCCTGCTGGCGGGCACCTCGGAAGTGTATCAGCACGAGATTCCGGGCGGGCAATACTCTAATTTGCGGCCCCAGGCGGCGGGCCTGGGCTTGCTCGACAAGTTTGAGGAAGTGAAGCAGCGCTTTGCCGACGCCAACCAGCTACTGGGCGATATTCCGAAGGTGACGCCTTCGTCGAAGGTCGTGGGCGACCTGGCTTTGTTCATGGTTTCCAATAAGTTAACGCCCGAGGATGTTATCAGCCGCGGTGAGAGCCTGAGCTTTCCCGAGTCGGTGCGCGAGCTGCTGCGCGGCGACATTGGGCAGCCGCTGGGTGGCTGGCCCAAGGAGATTCAGCGAGTGGTTTTGAAGGGCGAGCAGCCCTTCACCGACCAGCCCAACGAGCACTTGGCGCCCATCGACTTCGACAAGGAGTGGGCCGAGTTTGAGAAAACGCACCCGTACGCGCAGTTTACCGACCTGCTGTCGAGCTTGCTCTACCCTAAGGTGTTTGCCGATTATTGGGAGTTCCGCAAGAGCTTCGGCGACGTGAGCCGCATCCCTACCCCCGTCTTTTTCTTTGGCCTGAAGGAAGGCGAAGAATCCATTATCGAGATTGCGCGGGGCAAGTCGATTATCATCCGGCTGCAGTCCATCGGGCCGGTCAACGAGGAAGGCATGCGCACCATGTTTTTCACCCTCAACGGCCAGACGCGCAACCTGGAAGTGCGCGACCAGCACGCCGCCGTGAAAACCGTGCACAACCAGAAAGCCGACCGCGCCAACGCCAAGCAGCTCGCCGCGCCGCTGCAAGGCATGCTGAGCAAAGTGCTGGTCGAAGCCGGGCAGCAGGTGGCCCGCAACGCGCCGCTGTTCGTTATCGAAGCCATGAAGATGGAAACCACTATCACCGCGCCCGACGACCTCACCATCGCCAGCATTACGCTGGAGGCCGGCAGCCGCGTGCAAGCCGACGACCTGGTGCTGACGCTGGCGTAAACAAAAAACGCTTGGTTTCTATCAGCTTTATTCCCAAATAAACAGCCTATGACCGCCAAACTGCTGCTGTTGGCTTTGCTGGCCCTGCCGCTCCTGAGCGCGGCCCAGGTGACAGACCTGAGCCGCGACACTAATAACAACCTTAACAATGGCTACGCGCTGGCAGCCGCCGATGGCCAGGATATTAAGGGTAGTCCGTTCTTGCTGCCTTACTGGTCGCCGGCCTCACTGCAACTGGCGGCCGGTGGGGCGCCCATCGCGGCTACTCTCAAGTATGATGTGTACCGGCAGGAGCTGCGGGTGAAGCGGCCGCAGGGCGACTCGATAGTAGTGCCGCTCACGAAAGTGCGAGATTTTAGCCTCACCGGCAGCGGCGCTACGCGCCGTTTTGTGTGCTTTCCAGCCGCAGCCCTACCCCCCGACGTAGGCGCAGCCTGCGCCGAGGTGCTCGCCGACGGCGCCCACGCGCAACTGCTCAAATTTTGGCGCAAAGAAGTGGTGAAGCAGGCCGGGGAGTCGAGCGCCTACGCCTCCAGCGCCACCGTGAATGTACTGGAAGAGCAAACGCGCTACTACCTGCGCTGGCCCACCAATGGGCATTTTACCGCCCTGCGGCTCAAGCGCGCGAGCCTGGAGCAGGCTCTGGCAGGCCAGCCGGCCGCGCTGGCCGCCCTAAAAGCCCGAAAAGGCGGCCTGAGCTCGGAAGCCGACATGGCCGCGGCGCTAGCTGCCATCGACGCGCAGCTAACGCCGCCCACTCACTGATTTTTCGTTTTCTACTGAATAGCATGCGTATTTTATTAGTAGCCACTTTGTTGCTGGCAAGTGTTCTTACTGCCACCGCCCAAACCAAAAAGGCCGTATCGGGCGCCACCGTGGCGCGGGTGCTCAATACCCTGGCGGCCGACGACATGCAGGGCCGCCCCACCGCCGGGCCCGGCAACCGGAAGGCGGCGGAGTTCCTGGCCAGCGAATTTCAGCGCATTGGCTTGCAGCCGCTGCCGGGCGCCACTAGTTTTATGCAGGAGTTTCCGGCGTATGAAACGTCGGTGACGAGCTTGGCCGTGACGCTCAACGGCGCCGCCCTACCCCCCTCACAGGCGGTAGCTCTCACGAGCCAGCCGCAGCTGAGCTGGACCGAAAAGGATGGGGTAGAGGTGCTGGTGCTGGGGCCGAATGATAAGGTACAGGCCCATTTCCGGGAGATTTTTCGGCCCGCCAAGAACTTGCTGGTGCTGCTTGACCCGGCGCAGGCCGATATATTTAAGTCGCTGAGCCAGCAGCTGGGGAGGCCGCGGGTGCAAGCCGAGCCGGCTGCTACTCCGTATTCCAGCGTGCTGGTGCTGGCGGCTGGGCCAGCGCCAGCTACCTTCCGCGTGGCGGCTGCTACCACCACCAAAACCCTGACGCTGCAAAACGTGGCGGGCTACCTGCCGGGCCGCGACAAAGCCCACGCCGCCGAGAAAATTATCTTCTCGGGCCACTACGACCACTTGGGCATCATCAAGCCCGTGGCCGGCGACTCTATTGCTAACGGGGCCGACGACGATGCCAGCGGCACCACGGCGGTAGTAGCGCTGGCCGAGTATTTTAAGAAGCGCAAGAACAATGCGCGGTCCTTGGTTTTTGTGGCTTTTACGGGCGAGGAAATCGGCGGCTTCGGCTCGCAGTACTTCTCTAAGCAGCTCGACGCTAAGGAATTGGTGGCCATGTTCAACATTGAGATGATTGGCAAGGTGGCCAAGTTTGGCCCCAAAACAGCCTTCATCACAGGCTACGAGCGGTCGGACTTTGGCAAGCTGCTGCAAGCCAACCTCACGGGCACCGACTTTAAGTTTGAGCCGGACCCCTACCCCGAGCAAAACCTGTTTTATCGCTCCGACAACGCCACGCTGGCCCGGCTGGGCGTGCCGGCGCACTCGATCAGCAC
>CALMOO010000670.1:0-1743 GCA_937871705.1 uncultured Hymenobacter sp. | reverse complement strand
CCGACTGATAAGCTCTACCACAGCGTTGATTATGAGGTGAGTAGCCTCGATGTGAAGAACATGACGGACGTTATTTCGGCCATCGCGCTCAGTGCCACCGGCATGGTGGTCGGCAAGGACACGCCGACCCGCGTGGCGCCCGAGAAGTAGGAGGGGGTAGGGCCTGATAAGGGTGGCCAGGCGTCTTCACCCTTTGCGCCGGACGCCTTTAAAAACGAGGTTGTACCTTCCGGCCTTAATCCGTTTTTAGGCGTTTGCAGTATGCTGTACCCCTTTTGTCAAGTGCGTAACCGGGCTTTGAGCATCGGTATTTTACTTTACCTAATGCTGGCAAGCTGCGGGGTGGCTGGCGCCCAAACGCCTTTGGGCCAGCCCTCACTCGATGAGTCGAAGGTGCAAATTTGGTGCGCCACAGCGCGTTTTGTGTATGAGGATGCGGGCCGCCCCAACCTCAAGCGCACCCTGCGCTGCGACGGCAGCTTGCCCGCGCTAGTGGCCAGCCTGCGCCCTGACAGTCTGCGCGTGTACTCGCTGCTTTATGTGCCTATCGAAGGCAAAGGTCGGATTTACAAAGGGTTAAAGGATAACCCAGCGCGGTTGGCGGCCCTCACCAAAGCCATCATTGGCAAGCTTAAATCGTCGCCCGCCCGGCAGCGCGACCCCGCCCGCCTGGCCCGCTTGCAAGGCCTGGAAAAGAAGCTGACCGACTACGTGCAAACCGGCCTACCCCCCGGCAACGGCCGCGATGACGCCGCTCCCAGCACCGACACCACCGCCCGCGCCGCCACCGGCCCCGCCGAGGCTGCCGAGGCTGCTGCCACCAGCGCCGCCCAGCCCGGCCGCCCCAATGCCGCCCCCACCGAGTCATTGTTTAATCGGCTGGTTGCGCCTTTGGCGCTGATTATGAGTATTCTAAGCTTGGTGCTGTTTGGCCTGCTACGGGCGAGCATGGCGCGCGAGCTGCGCCAAATGCGGCGCATGACCAGCCTGGCCTCGGAGCTGAGCCCCGCGCAGCAGCGGCAAGTAGAGGAGATGGTGGCCCGGCGTGTAGACGAAGCCTTGCGCGGGCGAGAGGGGGTAGGCTAATTGAGTGAGCGGCGGCCTTGCCCGACTGGACATTCAGCGACGATAAAATTGTCTTATGAAATCAACTTCTATCTCCACCGCTGCCGCCGGGCTGCTGTTGCTGGCGGCTTGCCGCACGTCGCCGCCCCGGCAGGCGGGTATTTCGCCCTCTAAAACGAACGCCGGCAGCTCTAAGCTGTTAACTGAGTCGGCTACTGCCGAGCGTTCCCGTCCTTCCGCATCTTCCTCCTCTGCCTTGACTTATCCGCAAACGCGCCGCGCCGCGCAGACCGACAACTACTTCGGCACCCAGGTGCCCGACCCCTACCGCTGGCTCGAAGAGCTGGATTCGCCCGAAACCAAGGAGTGGGTGACGGCGGAAAACAAGGTGACGTTTGATTACCTGAGCCGCATTCCGTTCAGAAACAAAGTGCGCGACCGCCTCACCAAGCTCTGGAACTACGAGCGCTACGGCGTGCCCGAGCAGGAAGGTGACCTGCTGATTTTTAGTAAGAATGATGGCTTGCAAAACCAGGCTGTGCTGTATGCGGTGCAAAAAGGCCAGCCCCTGGAACAAGCGCAGGTGCTGCTCGACCCCAACAAGTTTTCGGCCGATGGCACGATGGCGCTGGCCGGCACCTACTTCAGCAACGACCACCGCTACCTGGCCTACGCCAC
>CALMOO010000669.1 GCA_937871705.1 uncultured Hymenobacter sp. | reverse complement strand
ATTGTTGAAGCATGCGGTTCGGGCCCCGCCCTTTGGCAACCCGGCGATGCTGTGTGTGCACTGCTGGCCGCTGGTGGCTATGCCGAATATGCTGTAGTCGACGCCCGTCATTGCCTACCCCTGCCTGCAGGCTTGAGCATGATGGAGGCCGCTACGCTGCCCGAAACTGTTCTTACGGTGTGGCACAATGTGTTTGAGCGTGGCCACTTGCAACCTGGCGAAACTCTGCTGGTGCATGGCGGCAGCAGTGGCATTGGTATCACGGCCATTCAACTGGCGCGGGCGTTGGGCAGCCGGGTGGCAGTTACGGCCGGAAGTGAAGCCAAGTGCCAAGCCTGCCTAGCCTTGGGCGCCGAGTGGGCTATCAACTACAAAACCGCTGATTTTGAGCAGGTACTCAAAGAGGAGGGGGTAGATGTAGTGCTTGATATGATAGGCGGCGACTACATTCCCAAAAACCTGCGCCTACTCAAAGACGACGGCCGCTTGGTATTTATTAACGCCATGCAGGGCGGCACTGCCGAACTGAACGCCCTGCAGGTGATGAGCCGCCGTCTCACCATCACGGGTAGTACGCTGCGTCCGCGCTCAGCCGACTTTAAGGCGGCCTTGACCGCTGAGGTAAAAAAGCACGTGTGGCCCTTACTATCGAGCGGGCAGTTTCGCCCGGTTATCGACCGCATATACCCACTAGCCGAGGCTGCTGCTGCACACCAACGTATGGAAAGCAGTGCGCATATCGGCAAAATTGTGCTGAAAGTCTCTGAAAAGTGAAAGGATAAGAAGTGAAATGATAACTGTAAGAAGCAGTTATTATAAGTAGAAGCTGCTAGTTAGGGAGTGCTACCCCATTGCCGCGAACGAGGCGAGCGGCCACCCTGCTATTTCATGAATTTACGCAATTCGGCTGCTAGCTCGGCTTCGGTAAGTGGCTGCTCAAACGAAGCGCGCTGTTTGGTTTGATTATTAAAAATCAAGGTAAAAGGTATTGAGCCTGACCACCTGGTATCTATTTTTTGCAGCCACGTATTGGGGTCGGTTTCGTTGAGCAGTACCACCTCGGATTTCAGGCCACGCTTCAGCACAAAGGGCTTCACCTTCTTGTCGAGTTGCGAGGCGTAGTCGAGGCTCACGAGCAGAAGCTTCACCTTTTTAGTGGCGTAGGCGCTGCGCACCCGCTCAAAGCCGGGCATCTCTTGCACGCACGGCCCGCACCAGGTAGCCCAAAAGTTAACGACATACGTTGTATCAGTGGGTCGGGCAAGGCGCTGCTGCAGCTCAGGAAATTTGATAACGGCTACGTGTTGGGCGCGGCAGGGCATCGCCAGTAGCAAGCTGGCACTTAGGGCTAAAAATCGAGGGGTAGGCATGAGGTAATAAAGGCATAACAAAAAGAAAAGCCTTGGCAGACAGACAACGAACCCCACTCTGAAGTTGCGCTGCCGAGGCTGCCGTACCTTTGCGGCGGGCCGCAACTTTCATCTTCCGGCCCTAGTTTTTGGTGTATGAATAAGACGTATTGCCCCAGCCTGACCGAATACAAGCGCCGCGTAGCTCGCGTAGTGAACATTGGCGGCGTGCCCTTGGGCGGCGACTACCCCATTCGGGTGCAGAGCATGACGACCATCGATACCATGGACACGCAAGGCTCGGTAGAGCAGACGCTGCGCATGGTAGCGGCTGGCTGCGAATACGTACGCATCACTGCGCCCAGCATGAAGGAGGCGCAAAATCTGCTGGAAATCAAAAAGGAGCTGCGCCGCCGTGGCTGCGACGTGCCGCTTATCGCCGACATTCACTTCACGCCCAACGCCGCCGAACTGGCCGCTCGCATTGTGGAGAAAGTGCGCGTAAACCCCGGCAACTACGCCGACAAAAAGAAATTTGAGGACATCAGCTACACCGATGCCAGCTATGCAGCCGAGGTCGAGCGCATTCGCGAACGGTTTCGGCCCTTAGTTAAAATCTGCAAGCAGTACGGCACGGCCATGCGCATCGGCACAAACCATGGTTCGCTATCCGACCGCATCCTGAGCCGCTACGGCGACACGCCACTCGGCATGGTCGAGTCGGCGCTGGAGTTTTTGCGCCTCTGCGAAGAAGAAAATTACTATGATGTGGTGCTGAGCATGAAAGCCAGCAACACCCAAGTAATGGTGCAGGCTTACCGCTTGCTGGTGCAGAAGCTCGATGAAGAAGGCTTGCAGCCCTACCC
>CALMOO010000668.1 GCA_937871705.1 uncultured Hymenobacter sp. | reverse complement strand
GCCCCACCTACTGCAACCCGCTGAACCTGGACTACGGCTACACGCCGTTTCCTGAGTACTCGACGGCGGGGCGACACCGCGCCACGGCCGACCCGGTGATTACGCTCTTCAAGGGCACGTACTACTTGTTTTCGACCAACCAAAAGGGCTACTGGTGGAGCGACGACTTGCGCAGTTGGCACTTTCTGGCGCACTCGTTTTTGAAGCCCGAAAACAAAGTGCTTGATGACCTGTGCGCACCGGCGGTTCTGGCGGTGGGCGACACGCTTTTCGTAATTGGCTCTAGCCACAACCCGGACTTCGTGCTTTGGCGCAGTACCAACCCGCGGGCCAACACCTGGGACAAAGCGGCGGACCCATTTCCGCTGGCGGGCTGGGACCCCGACTTGTTTCTGGACACCGACGGCAAGCTGTACTTCTATTACGGCAGCTCCAATGACCAGCCGCTGTACGGCGTGCAGCTGAGTCGCAAAACCTACCAGCCCATCGGGCAGCCGCAGCCGCTGTTCAAGCTCAACGATGCGCAGTTTGGCTGGCAGCGCTTCGGCGAATACCTGGATAATACCTTCCTGAACCCGTTTATGGAAGGCGCCTGGATGACGAAGCACGCCGGCAAGTACTACTTGCAATACGGCGCGCCGGGCACCGAATTTAGCGGCTACGCCGACGGCGTGCAGGTGAGCGACCGGCCGCTGGGGCCCTATGTGCCGCAGCCGCACAACCCGTTTGCCTGGAAGCCGGGCGGTTTTGCGCGCGGCGCGGGGCACGGCAACACGTTTCAGGATAAGTGGGGCAGCTGGTGGCATACCTCGACGATGGTTATCAACGTGAAAAACAACTTTGAGCGTCGCCTGGGGCTGTGGCCAGCGGGCTTCGACGCGGCGGGCACGCTCTACTGCAACACCGATTTTGGCGACTACCCCCACTACCTGCCCACGGGCCCGGCCGACCACCGCCAAAGCCAGTTTACGGGCTGGATGCTACTCAATTACCAGAAGCCAGTGCGGGTGTCGAGCACGCTCGGCGGCCACGCGGCCAACCTGGCCGTCGATGAGAGCATCAAGACGTATTGGAGCGCCGCCTCGGCCCGGCCGGGCGAGTTTATCGAAACCGACTTGGGCGGCGTGTGTACCGTGCGAGCCGTGCAGCTCAACTACGCCGACCAGGACGTGAACCCCGCTTTCCTGGGCCGCCAGCCAGGGCTTTACCATCAGTACCGGCTCTACCACTCGCTCGATGGCAAAACCTGGCAGCTGCTGGTGGATAAAAGCCGGAATAAAACCGACGTGCCGCATGACTATATCGAGCTAAAAACACCGCTGCGCACCCGCTACCTCAAGCTCGAAAACGTGCACATGCCCACCGGCAAGTTTGCTATCAGCGGCCTGCGGGTGTTTGGCCACGGCGGGGGGGTAGGGCCGCCGCCCGTCAAGGAATTTGTGGTGCTGCGCACGGCCACCGACAAGCGCAGCGCCTGGCTGAAGTGGGCCCCGGTGGATGGCGCCTACGCCTACAACATCTACACCGGGCTGGCCCCCGACAAGCTTTACAGCTGCATCATGGTGCACGAGGCCAATGAGTATTATTTCAAAGGCATGGACAAGGACTTGTCCTATTATTTCACCATTGAGGCCATTAATGAAAACGGCGTTTCGGTCCGCACAGCCGTCAGCAAAGCTGACTGAGTTGCGTCGCTTTTGAGCTTATACTTGCGCAATACCGGTTCTCAGCCCATTTTTTCTGGTTACGCACCTATTGGCCGCGCGCCAGCAACCTATAGCGGTTACGACACACCCGAACGTGCGGTGGCACGGCCGAATACAGAACAGCCGAGCTAATGGGTGGCAGTTAGGTCACAAAGCCACTAGGCCAGGCCACCAGTATTGGCTTAGGTAATGCGCTAGAGAAATTTTTTAGTAGCCCTACCCTTACTCTACCTTTCTACCCAGTATCCCTACCCCTTCTTTTCTTATGAAACATCGTCAATCGCTATTCAAAGCCACTTTGCTGCTAGCGTTGGGCCTGGCCGGCTCGCACGCCCAGGCGCAGGTTCGCGCTAAAACGCCTGCCAAAGCTGCTGTTAAAGCCAAGCCTAGCGCGACTGCTACCGCCGCCCCAGCTGCCGCGAATGTTGACCCCAAAATGCAGCAGTTCGTGACGAGCTTGATGCAAAAAATGACGTTGGAAGAGAAAATCGGCCAGCTTAATCTGGTGTCGGTGGGCTTTGACGTGACGGGGCCAGTGGTGAGCCAGAATGTGGACGCCAACATTAAGAAGGGCCTGGTGGGCGCGGTGCTCAACACATTTACGCCAGTGGCAGCGCGCAAACTGCAGCAAGAAGCCATCCAGGATACGCGGCTGCACATTCCGCTGATTCTGGGCTACGACGTCATTCACGGGCACCGCACCATCTTCCCAATTCCGCTGGGCTTGGC
The DNA here is from genome assembly GCA_937871705.1 of uncultured Hymenobacter sp. Lineage (GTDB taxonomy): Bacteria > Bacteroidota > Bacteroidia > Cytophagales > Hymenobacteraceae > Hymenobacter. Next base: position 2,759 of record CALMOO010000668.1, on the reverse strand, counting down.
GGCTAGCTGGGACCTCGATGCCATGGAGCGCAGCGCCCGCATCGCGGCCGCCGAGGCCTCGGCCGATGGCCTGAACTGGGTGTATTCGCCGATGGTAGACATTGCCCGCGACCCGCGCTGGGGCCGCGTGGCCGAAGGCGCAGGCGAAGACCCTTACCTCGGCTCGCGTATTGCGGAGGCCATGGTTCGCGGCTTTCAGGGCCCGACTAACGACATGACCAAGCCAGAAACCGTGATGGCCTGCCTCAAGCATTTTGCCCTCTACGGGGCCGCCGAGGCTGGCCGCGACTACAATACCACCGACATGAGCCGCCAGCGCATGTACAACGAGTACCTACCCCCCTATCGCGCCGCGGTGCGGGCCGGCGTGGGCTCGGTGATGTCGTCGTTTAATGATATTAACGGCATTCCGGCTACGGCTAACAAGTGGCTGCTCACCGACTTGCTGCGCAAGGAGTGGGGCTTTCAAGGCTTCGTGTCTACTGACTACACGGGCATCCCTGAGCTGACAGCCCACGGCCTGGGCGATGAGAAAAAGGTATCAGAACTGGCCCTGAACGCGGGCGTGGACATGGACATGGTGGGCGAAGTATTCCTGAGACAACTCGCCACCAACCTCAAAGAGAAGACCGTGACGCAAGCGGCCATCGACCAGGCTTGCCGCCGGGTGCTCGAAGCCAAGTACAAGCTCGGCCTCTTTACCGACCCTTACCGGGGCGTAACTGAGGAGCGCGCCAAGGCTACCGAGATGAAGCCCGCCTACTTAGCTGAGGCGCGCGACATTACGCGCCGCTCGCTGGTGCTGCTCAAGAATGACAAGCAAACCCTACCCCTCAAAAACACGGTGAACATTGCCGTAGTCGGCCCGCTGGCCGACCGCGCCCGCGACATGATTGGCAACTGGAGCGGCGCTGGCGAAGGCAACCAAGCTATTTCTATCTTGCAGGGAATCAAGAATGTGGGGGGCGCCGGCGTGCGTGTGACTTACGCCCAGGGCGTGAACGTGACCGATGACCAGCAAATGATTCAGCGCCTCAATGCCCACGGCGGCGAGCTGAACATTGACACCCGCCCCGCCGAAACCACCATCGCCGAAGCCGTGCAGGCCGCCCAGGGCGCCGACGTGGTGGTGGCCGTAGTGGGCGAAAGCCAGGGCATGACCGGCGAAGCCGCCAGCCGCGCCGACATTGGCCTGCCTGGCCGTCAGCTCGACCTCCTTAAGGCGCTGAAAGCCACCGGCAAGCCGCTGGTGCTGGTGCTCGTGAATGGCCGCCCGCTCACTTTGCCTTGGGAAAGCCAAAACGCCAACGCCATCCTCGAAACGTGGTTTGGGGGCACGCAGGCGGGCAACGCGGTGGCCGACGCGCTGTTTGGCGTGTACAACCCATCGGGCAAGCTCACGATGACGTTTCCGCAGTCGGTGGGTCAGATTCCAATTTACTACAACCACAAAAGCACTGGCCGCCCCTACGCCGGCGTGCTGCTCGACAAGTACAAGTCGCGCTACCTCGATGCTCCCAATGACCCGCTCTACCCCTTCGGCTACGGCCTGAGCTACACTACGTTTAGCTATAGCAAGCCCACAGTGAGCCAGTCCACCATTCGACCTGGCCAGAGCCTGGAAGTAACAGTGACGGTTCAGAACACCGGCAACTTCGATGGCGAAGAAGTGGCCCAGTGCTATCTGCGCGATATGGTGGGCAGCAGTACCCGCCCCGTAAAAGAGCTAAAAGGCTTCCTGAAAGTCAACCTCAAAAAAGGCGAGAGCCGCCAGCTCACCTTCCACCTTACGGCGAATGATTTGAAGTTCTACAACGATGACCTGAAGTTCGTGGCCGAGCCCGGCGATTTCCAAGTGTTTGTAGGCGGCAACTCACGCGACGTGCAGATGGCCGCATTTAGCTTGGCGGCACAGTAGCCGCCGCTACTTCCCTACCCCATTCTGATTTTTAAAGGGGGTAGGGAACGACAATTATCAAGAGGACACTCCTACTAAAAACAAAGAAGGGCAGACCCGATGGGTCTGCCCTTCTTTTGTGCCTTTACCGAGCGGCAGCCAGCGCATTGCTGGCTGCCGCAGGCTACTTACTTCTTCTTGGCAGCCGGCGCCTTACGGGCGGGAGCCTTGCTGGCCGGAGCTTTACGAGCCGGAGCTTTGCGGCTGCGGGGTGAGCCGGTACCGGTCGTTTTCTTACCGGGCAGCTTCTTGCCTGCTGCCTTCAGTTCGGCCATGCTTGGGGCTGGGCCATACTTGGCTTCAGCAGCGTTGGTTTCACCGGTCAGATAAGGGTCGAAGTCGACGCGGCGGTTCAGGGCCTGGCCAGCTTTCGTCTTGTTATCCGCAATCGGCTTAGTTTCGCCGTAGCCACGAGCTTCGATGCGCTCGGCCGGGATGCCCTTGCTCAGCATGTACTTGCGGGCAGCGGCAGCACGTTCGTAGCTCAAACGCAGGTTGTAGTTGTCGTCGCCTACGTTGTCGGTATGGCCAGCGATGCTCAGGCTATAGTCGGGGTAGTCGTTGAGAATCTGCACCATCTGCTGCAGGCGTGTGTTCGACGAAGGCTTGAGCGTAGCCTTGTTGAAGTCGAACTGGATGTACTTGGTAGCCTCGTTGAGCACCTTGCGCTTCTCAGCCGGAATCTCGGGGCAGCCTTTGTTCGAGGCGGGGCCGGCGCGGTCGGGGCAGCGGTCCTGGTCGTCGGGCACACCGTCGCCGTCGCGGTCAAGGGCGCAGCCGTTGGCATCTACTTTGGTGCCGG
>CALMOO010000667.1:4194-4820 GCA_937871705.1 uncultured Hymenobacter sp. | reverse complement strand
GGAATTGCAATACCTAAACCCGGTGATTTTTTACCGCGCCATCGAGCAGCAGGTGGGCTCGACTGATAATGCGCTGCTGGGGCTTGACTTTAAGTGGAACATCAAGCACCGCGCGCAGCTCTACGGCCAGTTGGTGCTCGATGAGTTTAAGCTAAGTGAAATACGGTCGGGCAATGGCTGGTGGGCCAACAAGCAGGCCGTGCAGATGGGCGGCAAGCTGCTCGATGTGGGCGGCATCCGCAACCTCGACTTGCAACTGGAATTCAACTTCATTCGGCCCTACACTTACCAGCACGAAACTGTTTATACGGATTACCAAAATTACCAGCAGCCCCTGGCCCACCCTATGGGTGCCAACCTGACGGAGATTCTCGGCATCCTCAGCTACCAGCCCCTACCCCGCCTGAACTTGGTAGCCAAGGCCTTCTATACCGTGCAAGGCGTGGATGCGTTGCGGACTACCAGCACCGCGTTTAACAACAACGGTGGCAACGTATTACTGCCTTACACAACCCGTGCGCCTGCAACTACGGGTGGCACTGATTTCGACCATGGCTACCGCGTAGGCAATGGCGACAAAAACCGCCTCCTCCACGCCGATTTTACGGCTACGTACCAGCCGCGCC
>CALMOO010000667.1:0-4184 GCA_937871705.1 uncultured Hymenobacter sp. | reverse complement strand
TTCTGGACGCTACCCTCATCGCCCGGCACCAGACGCTCGACCAGCCTACTTACTACGGCGCCATCAGTGGCAACGAAGTAATTGCTTCGCTGGCTGTGCGCTGGAACATCGCGCAGCGGCTGAATGAGTTTTAAGTCATGCCTGCAACTACCTTTTTATATCGCCCAGTCAACCAACAAGAGTTAGACTTGATTGCTACCAGCGGCTGGCGCAACTTCCCGCCCCGGTTGCCGGAGCAGCCTATCTTCTACCCCGTCCTTAACGAAGAGTACGCCATTCAGATTAGTCGCGACTGGAACGTGCCTTACTATGGCGTTGGCTACGTCGTCCGCTTTGCGGTAGACACCGATTATTTGGTGCAGTTCTCAGTGCAGAATGTCGGTGATATTCGACATGATGAATTGTGGATACCAGCTGAACAACTAGCAGAATTCAATGAGCACATCATTGGCTTAATTGAAATAACGGCGACCTTCCGGCGTCCATAGTCAGTAAGCTTAGGCTATTTCATGAAAACCTACCTCCGCCTGCTGCGTTTTGCCCGGCCTTACGGCGACTTTGTGCCGCTGTATATCGTGTATACCGTGCTGGGCATTTTCTTCGGCATTGCCAACTTTACGCTGGTTATTCCGCTGCTCAATGTGCTGTTTAACACCACGAGCACGCACACGACTGACGCCCCAGCTGCACTCCCAGCTTTTTCGGTTTCGCTGGAATACATCAAACTGGTATTTGATTATTATTTCACCAAAATGCTGACGGCCAGCGGCAAGCAGGGCGCGCTGGCATACGTGTGCGGCGTTATCATCGCGTCGGTTTTCTTCAGCAATGTGTTTCGCTACCTCGGGCAGCGACTGCTAACTAAGGTGCGCGCCCGCGTGGTACAGAACCTGCGCGGCGCGCTCTACGACCGCATTATTGACCTGGAACTGGGCTATTTTTCCAACGAGCGCAAGGGCGACCTGATGTCGCGCCTCACCAACGATGTGCACGAGGTCGAGATTTCGGTCGTGAATACGCTTACGGCCGTCTTTAAGGAGCCGCTCACGATTGCGGGCTTCTTCATTCTGCTGTTCACAATGTCGGCCCGGCTGACGGTTTTCACCCTGGTGCTGCTGCCTATTTCGGGCGGTATTATTGCCAGCGTGGCCAAACGGTTGCGACGCCAAGCGGCGCTGAGTCAGAGCACGTTGGGCTCGATGCTGTCAGTAATTGACGAGACGCTGGGCAGCATCCGGGTTATCAAGGGCTTTAATGCGCAGGCCTACATTCTGGGCAAGTTTCGGGCGCAGAACGACCAATACGCCCGCATTACGCAGGTCATTGATAATACCCGCGACTTGGCGTCGCCCTTCTCCGAGTTTGCGGGGGTAGCGGTGGTGGCGGGGCTGCTTTATTACGGCGGCACGCTAGTGCTAAGTGGGCAGGCCGAACTTACGGCTTCGACATTTATTACCTACATCATTCTGTTTTCGCAGATTTTGGTGCCGGCCAAGGCCTTGTCGGGCGCGTTCAGCAACATTCAGCGCGGGCTGGTGGCTGGCGAGCGCGTGCTGCGCGTCATTGACACCGAGCCCACCATCCGCGACCGCCCTGATGCGCAGCTGCTACCCCCCTTCGAGGAGCAGATTGAGCTGCGCGATGTGAGCTTCAGCTACGGCGACGCGCCGGTTTTATTTGACTTGAACCTGACGGTAAAAAAAGGCCAAACGGTGGCGCTCGTGGGGCCTAGCGGCGGCGGCAAAAGTACGCTCGCCGACCTCCTACCCCGCTTCTACGACCCGTCGGCGGGGCAGCTGCTCATTGATGGCCACGACGTGCGCGACTGCACGCTGCACTCGGTGCGCGCCCAGATGGGCATCGTGACGCAGGAGAGCATTTTGTTTAACGACACCATCTATAACAACATCAAATTCAACACCGAAGCCACGGAGGCCGAGGTGATAGAAGCCGCCAAAACGGCCAACGCCCACGAGTTCATCATCAAGTCGGCCGAGGGCTACCAGACGATGATTGGCGACCGCGGCGGGCGCTTGTCGGGCGGGCAGCGGCAGCGGCTGAGCATCGCCCGCGCCATTCTGCGCAATCCGCCAATTCTGATTCTCGACGAAGCCACCTCGGCCCTCGATACGGAAAGTGAAAAGCTGGTGCAGGAAGCCCTGACACGCCTTATGGCCTCGCGCACGTCGCTCGTCATTGCCCACCGCCTGAGTACCGTACGCCACGCCGACGAGATAATCGTGCTGCAGCATGGCCGCATTGTGGAGCGCGGCACCCACGACGAGCTGTTGCGCCGCGAAGGCGGCCTCTACCAGCGCCTAAGCCAGCTGCAAACCAACGCTGCGCTGGTGTAGGAACCTTAGCCAAGGTCCCACGCGGGGCCCTATCTTTCGGCCCTTACCCACTCCTTCCTTTTGCTATGCTTTTTCTCAAGCGAATTGTCACCGTGTTAGCCTTGATTTACTTGCTGCTGACGCTGCTCATTCTGTTTTTCCCGTTTGTGCGCACCTCAACAGTTGGTATTTTTAGCGCCTACAGCCTACCAATGGAGATTAATCTGCTGCTTGGCTTTGCGTGGGCGAGTGTGGGGGTAGTAGGCCTGCTGCTCATTTTTGAGAACATCGACAGCGGCCTGTTGCGCCGTAACGTGGCAAAGCAAGACCAAAAAATAAATGAATTGAAGGCCCAGCTTTTTGATACCAAAAAGCCGCTGCCACCGCCGGCCAACCGCCCTACCCCCTACCCTGGACCAGGGCCTTACAGCGCGCCGACTACCCCGCCCACCTACTAGTTATTCCCTTTGCCTCTCCCCGACCTCATTCGTGCCGAGCTAATCGAAGCCCGCGCCGTACTCGACCACTTTTTGGCCGATGAAACCAACCTGGCTCGCATCGCGCAAGCCGCCGAACTGATGGCCACTAGCTTGAACAGCGGCGGTAAAATCCTGACCTGCGGCAACGGCGGCAGCCTCTGCGATGCCCAGCACTTTGCCGAGGAGCTCAGCGGCCGCTACCGCCAAGACCGGCCCGCGCTGGCCGCCATTGCCCTTACCGAGGCCTCGCACATGACCTGCGTGGCCAACGATTACGGGTTTGAGTTCGTGTTTAGCCGCTTCGTGCAGGCCCTGGGCCGACCCGGCGACGTGCTGCTGGCCATCAGCACCAGCGGCAACTCGCCCAATGTTTTGAATGCTGCGGAGGCAGCTAAAGCCGCTGGCATGCAAGTAGTAAGCCTTACCGGCAAGGACGGGGGTAGGCTGGCCGCGCTCAGCGATGTCGAAATCCGGGTGCCGCACTTCGGCTTCGCCGACCGCATTCAGGAAGTGCACATAAAGGCCATTCACATTATGATTATGCTGATTGAGCAGTTGGTAAATACCCAGTAATTATTCCCTCTATCCAACTTATAAACGTACATGCTAACTAAAGTTTTCGGCTCGGCCGTGCAGGGTGTTAATGCGTATACTATTACAATTGAAGTAGTTGTCACGGCTGGCACGCTCTTTTACGTGGTAGGCCTAGCCGACAGCGCTATCAAGGAAAGCCAGCAGCGCATCGAGTCGGCGCTGAAGCTGCGCGGCTACCGGATGCCACGCACCAAAGTGGTGGTAAACATGGCACCGGCCGACATCCGCAAGGAGGGCGCAGCGTATGATTTGCCCATTGCGCTGGGCATCTTGCACGCCTCGCAGCAGCTGACTACCGAGCACCTGGGCGATTATATTATTATGGGCGAAATGGCCCTTGATGGCATGCTGCGGCCCATCAAGGGTGTGTTGCCGATTGCGATTCAAGCGCGTAAAGAAGGTTTTAAGGGCATTATTTTGCCCAAGGAAAATGCGCAGGAAGCAGCCATCGTCAACAACCTCGACGTGATTCCGGTGGAGTCGATGCAGCAGGCGATTGACTTTTTTGAGGGTAGGGAAGAAATCAAGCCGGTGCGCATCGACACGCGCGATATTTTCCAGCACACGGCCAACCAGTATGCCGCCGACTTTGCCGACGTGCAGGGCCAGGAGAACATCAAGCGCGCGCTGGAAATAGCAGCAGCCGGCGGCCACAACGTGATTATGATAGGGCCACCCGGCGCAGGCAAGACCATGCTGGCCAAGCGGTTGCCGACCATCCTACCCCCCCTCAACATGCAGGAGGCGCTCGAAACCACCAAGATTCATTCGGTGGCGG
>CALMOO010000666.1:1246-4727 GCA_937871705.1 uncultured Hymenobacter sp. | reverse complement strand
AGTCATGCCAGTTGCTCCTAACTTTCCCGAGGCGCTTTTTACCGTTTCGGCGGCTCGTCAGCCTATTACTGTTGCACCGCCCCCGCTTGTTGAGCCAACGGCTGCCGTTTCTCCTCAGACCCCAGGTTCCGGCGAACCGCCAGCCGCTAGTGAGCCAAGTATAGTCCCTACCGTAGCCACTACCCCCCCCGAGCTTGTGCTGCCCTTACCAGCGGCGCCATCGTCCGCTCCCGACCCGACCTACCTCACGGCCGCGATTCAAACTCAGTACTTGCAGCACCAGCTGGCCCTGGCCGAGCAGCGCAACCAGCACCTGCTGGCGCAGCAGCAGCTGATGCAACAACTGCTAGACTTGTTGCGGCGGCCGGTCTGAACAACCGATTTGTGCAGATTACACCGAATTCCAAGACGCAAAAAAGCCACCAGGTAAGGTGGCTTTTTTTATGTTTTGCGCTATGCAGTGCCGCTTACAAAACCTATGTAATCCGTATGAGCCCGCGTCTCAGACCAGTATTCCGACTTCTTCTGCTTCCATCAAGCCCAGCGTGCCTACTTGGGTAAGCCGTAGCGGCCGGATTTCGCCCACCAGCAGTGGGTCATATTTGGCTTCCACGCGGATGTAGTTGGGCGTGTAGCCTTCCACCCGGCCATCGGTCACGTCGTCCTCGAACAACACTTCAGTTTCGAAGCCGGCGTGCTGCTCGTAGAAAAACCGCTTTTTCTTTTCCGACAAGCTGCGCAGCTGGGTGGTGCGCTCGGTGCGCAGCCGTTCGGGCACGCGGCCCGGCAGGGCGGGCGCCAGCGTATTGGCCCGCTCCGAATACGGGAATACGTGCAGGTAGCTCACCGGTAGCTCGTTGAGAAACTGGTAGGTTTCCAGAAAGTCGGCGGGCGTCTCGCCCGGAAAACCCACAATTACATCGACTCCGATGCCGGCGTGCGGCATCAACTCCTTGATGCGAGCCACGCGGTCAGCGTAGAGCGCGCGGCGGTAGCGGCGGCGCATCAAACCCAGGATTTTATCGGAGCCGCTTTGTAAAGGCAGGTGAAAATGCGGCATGAAGCGCTGCGAAGCTGCCACGGTCTGAATCACCTCATCAGTCAGCAAGTTAGGCTCGCAGGAGCTGATGCGGAAGCGACGAATGCCCTCAACTTTGTCCAGAGCTTGTACCAATTGAGTAAAGGTTTCGACCCGCTGCCGCTCAGGACCTTGCAAACCAAAGTCACCCAGGTTGACGCCGGTTAGTACGATTTCCTTTACGCCCTGGGCGGCTAGCTGCTCTACCCGCTCTACCACCGAGGCCACGCTGCCCGAGCGGCTGGCGCCCCGCGCCAGCGGAATGGTGCAGAACGAGCATGAATAGTCGCAGCCATCCTGCACCTTCAGGAACGTGCGGGTGCGCTCGCCCAGCGATTGCGCCGGATGAAACTCGGTGGCTTCAGAAATGGGCGAGGCAAATACGCGCCCGGCCGGCCGCGGCGAGGCCTCAGCCCCGATGGGGGGGGTAGGGATTTCTAAATCGGTCAGGATTTCGGCGAGCCTGAACTTCTCGGCGGCGCCCAGCACGGCGCCCACCCCCGGAATTTCGGCAATCTCCTGGGGCTTGAGCTGAGCATAGCAGCCCACGATGGCCACGAAGGCCTGCGGATTGTATTTCAGCGCCTGCTGCACCACTTTCCGGCACTTGCGGTCGGCGTGGTCGGTGACAGAGCAGGTGTTTACTACATATAAATCAGCGCCCTGCTCAAACTCGACGCGGCGCACGCCGCGCTCCTCAAACTGCCGGCCCAGGGCCGACGTTTCGGAGAAATTGAGCTTGCAGCCCAGCGTATAAAAGGCAACGGTTTGTGGATTCATCAGCCCGCAAAGGTACGATTCGCAAAACTGAGTACCACGCCAGTTTACTAATCGGCCAGCAGCGCGGCCGCGGCCGCCAGCACCCGCTCGGGCACAATGCGCCGGATGTCTGGGCTGCGGCGGGTCTCGCTAAAATCACCCTGCGCAAAACGCGCTTCCATCTCGGGCGGAAACAAGCAGCGGCACGGCGCCTGATGCAGCGCGGGGGGGTAGGGAAAAAACTTGCCGTAATTTTCGCCCATCAGCACCACCAGGCAGGGCGTGCCTAGCTGGGTGGCTAGGTGGGCCGCCACCGTGTCGTTGCTAATTAAAAGTCGCGCCCGGCTGAGCAGCGCTGCCAGCTCGGGTAGGTTGGTTTGGCCGCAGTAGCTTTCGAGCGGCACTGCCGGCCCGGCGGCTTGCTGAATGCGCTGCGCGTGCGCCGCATCGGCCGCACTGCCCGCCAGCACCAGCCGGTACTGGCTGCCGTAGCGCTGGTACAGCCCCCGCGCCAGGCGGGCAAAGTGGCCCGTCGGCCACTGCTTTTGCCGGGCGCTGGCTCCCGGAAACAGCACGATAAACGGCCGGCCATCAGCTCCCTCAAACCGCGCGGCATCGGCTGGCACTACTGGTATCTGCAGGGGGGGTAGGGACCCCTTGGCGAGGTGGGCGACGTCACCATTGCCAGTCAACCCAGAGGTATTTCTGCGCCAGTTGTTAAAGAACTCGGCGTTGCGGTCGTACTCAAACAGGGTTTCGCGCACGGTGGGCAGCAGGCAGGTGTAGCCTTGGTCGAGCAGCCCGAACCAAGCGTTTTGCCGGTGCTCGCCCTGGCTCGCCACCCGAATGGGCGCGCGCATAAATCGGATAAAATTCTCGACGGCCGGCTCGCGCACGTGCAGCGGATAAATCACCTCGCCGTAGCCGCCCGCCCCGATGCCGCGCAGCACGTCGGCCCGGTACGCTAGGTCGGTTTGGAATCGCCCAAACTCCACCTCCAGCAGCTCGTCAAACAAGTCGGCGTCCCAGGTGCGCGCCAGCGGCGCCCACAGCGCGTTGGCCGCCAGCGTGAGGTGCTGGCCGCGGCCGCGCACCTGCTGGGCCAGCTGCCGCAGCCAGGGCCGAAACAGCAGGTAGTCGCCAATCGAGTCGTTGCGCACTACCAGCACCCGGCGCGGGTCCGGCGCTGCCTGCCCCGCCAGCGCCGCCTGGTCTGCCTGGCTGAGGCGGGCAATCTGGCGCTGCTGCCGGCGCTGGCGACTAAACTGACGAACGTGGGCAAGCAAAGCTCCAAGCATACGGGCAAAGGTAGCGGCCCCAGCCGACCATTTTCTAGGATAAACAGCCCGCTTAGCGCCGGGCAAAATCCTCCATCGAGCGCTGCTCATAGGCTTCGCCTAAGCGCAGCTGCGCCGGGAGCCGGCCCGGCCGGCGGGTAGTTTCGCGGCGCGAAATATTGTCCAGCGTCACGGTGCCGGCCGGGGTCACTACCCCAAAGCCATCCGTATAGCAGTAGTAAGCGAAAGGTAGCTGGATGGGGCCCAGCAGGTCGCGGCCCCAGTGGTAGTCGCCGGTGGGTAGGCCCAGCTGCCGCAGCAGGGTAGTGGCCACATCGGTTTGCGAGCCCAGCGTAGCTACTACCCG
>CALMOO010000666.1:0-1236 GCA_937871705.1 uncultured Hymenobacter sp. | reverse complement strand
GTGATTGCCGGCCGGCCCCGCGCCGCAGGCCGCAGCGCCCCGCCTGCCAGCACCAGCGGAATGTGAAATTTCGCCGGCGACTCGTTGGCCGAATTCAAGGGCTGCGGGTGGCCGTGGTCGGCGCAAAGCACCACCAGCGTGTGGCCCCACCACGGCTGCCGGCGCGCCGCCCGCAAAAAGCGCCCGAGCGCCCAATCGGTATAATACACCGAGTTGCGAAACAGCGCGGCCTCGCTGGTGCCCGCAAACTTGCGCTTAATCGGAATATCAAACGGCTCGTGGCTGCTCAGGGTGAAGGCCGTAACAAAAAAAGGCTGCCGCTGCCGCGGGATATCCGCCAGGATGCGGTCGAGCAGCACGTGGTCGTGCGCGCCCCACTTCGAGTTCTGGTCGCGGGCCGCGAAGTCGGAGCGCTCCACCATGCGCTCGTAGCCCGCCGTGTTCAGGTAGCTTTTCATGTTGGCAAACGCCAACTCGCCGCCGTAGTAGTAGGCCGACGAGTAGCCCGCCGCGCCCAGCGAGCGGCGCAAATGCGGCAGGTGCTGCGTCTTGCGCGGGTACTTAATGATGCTGGTAGTGGGCTGATTAGGGTAGCCCGAGAGCAGCGCCACCAAGCCCTTCTGGCTCCGGTCGCCGGCCGCGTAGATATTCGTAAACGTCACGCCCGTATGCGCTAGGCTGTCCAGGTTGGGCGTCACGCCCTGCTCGCCCCCTACGCAGCCCACCAGCTTGGCCGTAAAGCTTTCCAGAATGATAAACAGCACGTTAGGTCGGGGCTCGTTCAGCAAAGAGTCTGCGCTGAGCAGGGGAGTAGCCGCATTCTGAGCCGGATAAAGCGCTTGCACTAAGCGTTGGGCCGTGCTGTCGGGCATAAAGGGGGGTAGGGGCTCCTCCTCGCGGTGCCGCAGCACGGCGTCCAGAAAATTCCAGGGCGCATTCACCGCCGCGTGGTTGGCAAAAGGTATGGGCGAGAAATATACATCGCTCTGATTAATAGGTATCTGCTGCACACCGCCGCGCAGCGGCACCACCAGCAGCGCCACGTACAGCAGCCCCGCCAGCGCCGCCCGTCCCCGCCCAAAGCCCGCCGGTAGCGCCGGCAGCCGGCCCACCACCAGCCGGTATAGCCCTACCCCCGCCACCAGCAGCAAGGCCAGCGCCAGCAGCAATTTGCCCAGCGGCGCACTGCCCGCCGAAGCCGCCATCTCGGCCGGGTTGCCGAGGTACTGGAGCAGC
>CALMOO010000665.1:656-6707 GCA_937871705.1 uncultured Hymenobacter sp. | reverse complement strand
TCCCCGTTGACTTCCACGAACTGACCGCTGGCAATGCGGCTGAGCAAGTCAGCTTTTTGCGTAGCGGCCCGCGTGGCATCTTGACTGAACACCGGGTTCAACTCGGCTACCACGGCGGCGGCTTTGTCGGTCACCTTAGCGGCCAACTGCTGCCGGGTGAAGGCTTCGCGCTCGGCTTTGAAGTCGCCCTGTACTTTGTCCACGGCCTCTTTCACCTTGCTTTCCGTGGCAGTCGTTAGCTCGTTAAGCTTGGACTTTACGGCGGGGTGAGCCAGGGCCTGCTCGGGCGTAATGCCTTTGCCGGCCGCATTGGCTGCTTTTTCAGTCAGCGCCGATATGGCGGTGGGCAAGTCCGAGAACTTGGCATCCGGCACCCCGGCATCAGCAAAGGCTTTTTCTACCTCTTTGCGGGTTTTCATCGTCGCCCGCTTGTCGCCCTGGTCCCGTTGGGCCTCAAACTTGGGCTCAAAGAGTTCAATGGCCACAGCCGTGGCGGCTACATCCGATTGTAACCGTTCGGCAACGGCAGTAACCTCGGCACCTGACGCGGCCGCAATAATCGCAATGGCTTTTTCTAATTCGGTCATGACAATGACTATACAGTAGACGTATGGCCCCGACGCAATAGGCGCCGGGGTAGTCGGGGTTATTCGGCGGACTTGTCGGCAGCTTTGGTTTTGGTAGAGGCAACGGCTGGCAAGGCGGGCTGCTGCACATCAACGGGCTTGGCCACATGCAACTCAGCTACTTCGTAGTCAGCGAAGCGGGTGCCCGTGGCCTGCTTAATGGCCTCCAACTCGGCAGCGGTCACCTTTTCGCTGTGCTTGCCCAGCGTGAGCTTGTGGGTTTTATCGTGCTCGCTCATGGCTTAGAGGTCAGCAGGCTTAGGTACTGCGATTTCCCAGCCGGCGTGCTCGCCCTGGGTTTCCATTGCGTCCCAGGTAGTCTGGGTGAAGTAGCGGCGCTCGCCCGTGGTGCTATGCACAGCTTCAATGTCCGAGTGGTCGCGGTAGGGCCCGGCTGGGGCGGCGGGCGCATCGACCAGCGCTACTTGCTGCACGGGCGTAGCCAGGCTGGCTAGCTTGGCTTGTCGCTCTAAGATTTCAAAGTGTTTGTCGAATTCTTCGCTCGTGGCACCGGCCACGTCGAAATCGGCACCGCCTGGCAGCTTGGCCAGTTCGGGTTTGGTTGGTTTATCTGCCATGCGTTGCGAACGTTAGGTGAGTGACTTACTACCCAAAGATTCACGGCCACCCTAGCCACCCAAAAACGGCGCTACCTTGCGCGCTATGCACTACCCACCCCCACTGCATCGCCTACGCCGTCGGCCCGCCCCTGCGGCCGCCTTGACGCTGCTGCGGCCGGGTGGCGGAGTGGCGCTCGATGTGGCGGGGGTGCTGGCGCAGCTGGCGGTACGGGAGCTGCTCGACGGCAGCGGGGTGCGCGGGCGGGTGTAGCTTAGCGGCTCACTTAACTCCCACCCAACCAATGGCCCAGCAAGTAATAGTTGATTCTTTCAAGATAACTGGAGTGGATATTAACCTTGGGCCCCGTCAGGGTGGCCCTTTGGAATATGCTCTTGCTGATGGATGGAGCATTGTTAGCTCATCCCCCACACTTGTAAAAGACCCCGAGGGGGAGCAATACCTGTTTGTGACCTTTGTGCTTGATAAGCAGCCATCAGCGCCACGCACAGCCGTATTCTAAGCCATAAAAGCCCCTCTAGTAACTAGAGGGGCTTTTTCGTGCTGGCAGTCGTGAGGCACTAGCGCCTACTTGCTGGGCTTTAGTGCGTCCACTGAAAAGCTCGCCGTTTCTGGTTTGCTAGACCATTCATTGGCCTGTATAGGAAACCAAGTGCAATCTGCCGAACTTCCATTAATTGCAACAATCGTCATTTGCGGGCCACCAGACTTAAGGGTTACTAAGTCGCCAAGCTTAACTGAGTCCATCTTTAAAGGCATTTAATGGTTAGCTCGCAATATACAATTTGCCGTCCTTATCCTCTGCCAAATCCGCCCGCATCCTAAGCGCCGTTATGTTACTCACGGCATGCAGCCCATGTCGGCACGCGTAGCCGCCGCAGTCCGTAAACGGGTCGTATGGGTCAGTCTTGCCGCTGAAGTAGCCCTCAGCCTTGCGCACGTAACCGCCGTACGCATCGGCCTTGCTGCCAAACTTGCGTACTTCAAAGTCCGTGAAGCACTTGCCATTGCGCGCCACGCAAAATGGGCGGCTCGAATCAATTAGCCCGCCCTGGTAGAGAAAGGCGCCTAATCCTAGTTCGCGTGCCCCAATGGTTTGCAAAGCCCTATCATTTCTTGAAAAGTCATCGCCGCTGCTGCGATACAGTTGCACCACCAGGCCCTGAGCCGCCTGGTCGCCACCCAGCACCAGCGCATTAAGCCCTGCCCGGTAGCCCTGCAATCCGAGGCCGCTGGCTTGTGCTTGGTAGGCGTAGCTAAGCACCTGCTGGCTCACGGCTGTATTGCCCGCCATTAAATCCAGGTAGCCGCCCGGCACCACGTTGCCCGCGCCGTCAATGCCGAGGCGCGCCGTCAGAAAGTCCGTGAGCGGCGCCTTCAACTGCCGATACCCCGCCACGTCGAGCGCCTGAAAGTAGTTCACGCTCAGCTCGGGCAGGTGCAGCATGGCCTGCCCGTAGGCGTACACCAGCGGCACTAGTACGGCGTTGTGGTACTCAGCCAGCAGGGTAGGCAGTAGGTCGGGGTTGGCGTGAATGTCGTTCAGCTTGGCCAGCAGGCGGGCGTATAGCTCCTGCTGCGCCTCATCAGCCGCCGTGCCGATGTGCTGCTCTAGGTCCGCAATGGCGGCCGTGCGCTGGGCGGCTAGTTCGCTGGGGGTGGGCACTATTGATAATCTTCGGCCCGATTGGATACCTTGGCCCCTTGGGCTGCTGCCATATTCATGGCCAGCGAAAAGGCTATTTTGTCGTAGCGACTTTTCTTGCTATCAAGCGCTCTACGCCCTTTCAGCAGCTGGTCAATGCTGCTTAACTCACTATCAGCGTTAGCCTTTTGAGTTAACAGATAGCCTATCTTGTCGTGTAGCGTAGAGGTGGCGTCCCAATGCCAATGATAATCATTGACAAGTTTATCAATCTCATGCCAGCGCAAATGGTAGCGTGCATTAAGGCTTTCAGCGCTGCGGCGGCGAAACTTTTCAATAAAATACCCTATCACAAAGAATGTCAGCACCGCCAACAGGATTGCAACAATGGCGCGGGGGTCGTTCATTTTCATGGTATTCATGCTACACAGCAGCCGCAACCGGCTGGTCTAATGGTGAGAGATTCATGCGCGGCATAGCTGCTGAGGAGGGTGGCAAGTCGCTTACCAGCTTCTTGATTTTCTCATCAACCAAGCGGCCCTGCTCCTTTTCGGCTAGGTGGTAGAAGTTGGTAACCTCCACCTCCAACTCGCCAAACACAATGTCGGCGCTGTGGCGGGCAACCCAGTTGTATTTCGTCATTCCGCCGAGCGCATACAGCTGGTTTACCTGCTCTATGCTATACCCCAAGAACGTAATGTAGCGTCTCTTCACCTGGTTTTTAGCCAGCGCATCGGGGTCATCGGCAAATTGCTTGAGGGCAATGCGGGAGTCGATGGCTTCAAGCGTGCTGGAATCGGCGCCGGCCTTCTTCGCCGCCGCGCGCTGCTCGTACAACTCATCTTCGCTCACCTGCTCTACTACCGGTATCTCGTACACGACCGTGAGGCCCTGTCCGGTATCGGTGTAGGCGGCGCAGGTCGTGGCCGCGTGCACGTAGAGCGTACTGAGCTGGTCGGCGGCCGGCGCCAGGGCCACCCGCTGCGCCTGCTGGCGCAAGCGGCG
Organism: uncultured Hymenobacter sp.; assembly: GCA_937871705.1. Lineage (GTDB taxonomy): Bacteria > Bacteroidota > Bacteroidia > Cytophagales > Hymenobacteraceae > Hymenobacter. The sequence continues at coordinate 2,852 of CALMOO010000665.1, read as the reverse complement.
CTGCGTGGCCGTCTCGGTGCCGGCCGCCCGGTCGGCGTCCTCGGTGCCGTGCACGGCCTGCATGGCCAGCAGGCGCCGGCTTTGCAGGTAGTCGAGTTGCAACTTGGGTAGTTCCGCGCTCGGGCCCAGAAACGCCATTGCCTCGGCGGGCTTTACGGGTACTTTCTCGCCGTCCTCGGGCCAGGGCACCGTAATGGTTTCGAGCGCCGTAATGGGGGCGGCCAATTGCCCCGCGCCACCGCAGACGCTGCACTTAGCCGTCGTGGCCGTATCCAGGCCGTTGATGCAGCTGTGTATGCGGCCCTCGTCATCGCGACCTAAGCCAGGGCAGGGTTTGGCGTACTGCGAGCGAATGGGGGTAGCCATCTGGGCCATCACCACGTCATTCTCACTGCCGGTTTTAAGCATGCCCACCATGAACGGCATCGCTGGGTGCAGCGGGCTTACGAACGTTTCCCCCGTGCCGGCCTCATCGACCGCGTAGCCCAGCACGGTAGCCGGCACTTGGCCAGCGCGGTGGTTCAAGATGGCGTACTGGTAGGCCACGCGCTTGTTGTTGGCTTCGTCCAGCAGCACCCCGGCCACCGTTAACCCCTCGGGCAGCGTATAAGTGGGCGTGTTGCCGTCCCACAAGACCGGCCAGCAGTCCACGGCTTGGTTTTCCAGGTAGCAGGTGTAGCGAAAGGCGCTGCTGCTCTGCGGAATGCGATACCGTGCTGTAAAACTGGTCACGTCGCCAGCTTCGCGGGTGAAGTCCACAGCCGCCTCGCAGGGCACCAGCACGGGGTAGGGGCGCGGCACCTGCGTACGAAAGTCAAAGGGCAGAAACACCGTAAGCAGCCACGCGTTCGGGTCAGACATGCAGTGGCTTTTGACCAGCTTTTCCGCCAGGTAGTGCTCAATCGGCTTGCGGTTGTAGTAGGCGTTGGTGACCAGCGTAAGCTTGGCCGCGAAGCGCTGCGCATCCGACACGGGCAGGGTTTCGGCGTAGTCGAAGCGCTTGGTAACGGCGCCGCCGCGCAAACGGGCCATCTCGTAGAAGGGGGTGCGCAGCTGGTTCCAACTGGCCGACACGGTTTCGACGGTCAGCTTCTTGCGGGTGGCAAACTCAAAGTCGTTTTCCCGCCGGGCAAAGGGGCGCAGCAGCGAATCAATGTCGCCGGTGGCCAGCTTGCGGTAGAGTTCGGCTAGCTGCACCGTGCGCGCGTAATCAGCGTGGGTCGCACCAGTCAGGCAAATGGGCGTGAGGCGGGCTACGGCGTCGGCTACGGTCATGGCGCCAAAGGTGGTAGTGGGTAGGGCGGGCGGGAAATCACCCGTCGTGCATCAGCTTAAAGGCAGCGTACTCGGGCGCTAGCAGAGTGGTCAGCAGATAATCTACATCATCCGAAAAGTGCCCGCGAATCTGGTAGCGAATGCCCAGTGCCTTGTCGTTGTACATCTCCTTAAACTTCTCATTCACCCCGAGTTGCGTTAGCTCCATATCGGCAATGGATTCCACGCAATCGGGGTCGAACTGCACACTAATGCCGGGATAGCCCCCGCGCAGCACGTAGTTCACGAAGTCACGGCGGCGCATCACGCCAGGGTTTTTGCGGGGCCACAAGGCCATGCTGGCACTGTGCAGCGCGGGCAGCATGGCAGCTTCAATGTCCTTGAAGTCAGTCTGGTGTTCATCGCCTGGCTTGCGATTGCGTAATGTCGAGTCGCCCACTAACACCAGTTCGGAGCTTTGCCAGTTATTTACCTTGCGGTCGTGCAGGAACTGCTTGGCCGTGGGCGCGAGGCCGCTATTGGGACTGCGCAGAGCATACTCCTTGAAGATGCGTATTTGCAATTGGCCGGGTGCAGGCCGGAATGGTTGGGCGTTCAGCATCGCGCAGTAAGGCATGCTGTTGGCGTCCCAGCTCTGCATAATCGGCACGCCCAGCAGGTAGGGCGTGGGCTTTACGTGCGCTGCACGGCTGAAGCCGGGGTAGAACTCGTTGCCGGTTTGCTTGGTAGCCCAGAGGCCCAGCGCCCATACGCGGTGCCGGTATGGGTCAGCGGCGGCATAAGATTCGTACAGGGCGGCGCGTTCGGGTGGACACCAGCGGTTGTCGGCGTAGGTGGTGTGCAGCACCTCAAACGGCATTTCCACAAGTTGCCCCTGCACTTCAATACCCAGGCTGCCACCGAACGTGAGCCCGTCGGGGT
>CALMOO010000665.1:0-646 GCA_937871705.1 uncultured Hymenobacter sp. | reverse complement strand
GCCACAGCCAGAACGTCTTAAAATCGCCTTCGTGGTCGGGGTTGAAGGTATAGATTTCCTGAATGATAGCGCCGGGCTGCGAAGTGCGCAGGCTGCTACTCAGCACCTCGGCATCGGCCTTGGCAATCTGGTTGGCTTCTTCGTACCAAGCGTGGGTCGGGTCAGAAAGTGACTTGAGCTTGCCGGGATTGTCCATGCCGTGCGGCACGAAGCTATTGCCGTTTTCTTTGCAGCGAATGCCGAGTGGGCTAATGCCCCAAGTAAACAAATCGTCTATCCCCTCGCGCTCGGCTACTTTCTTGAGCGTGGCCACCATTGAGCCGCTGATGGTATTGAATACGTCGCGCACCAGTACGCACTTGAAATAGGGCAGCGTCAGACAGTCGAGCAGCAGCTTCAGGGCTACAAAGTCGCTTTTGCTGCTGTCACGGCCGCCCCAAAACAGCAAAAACCGCGCATGGCTCTCTAGGTAGGGCCAGAAGGCGGCGTTGCAGCAATCTGCGTGAATGTCTAGCTCAAGCTCCTGCGCTTCCATCTTCTGGCGGCGGGGTGCGCCCGCCAATGCGGCGGGTAATCTTGCGGGTGGTGACCACCTCCTGCTTATCCGTCACCTTGCCGTACACGCTGTCCATCACCTCCTTGAAAG
>CALMOO010000664.1 GCA_937871705.1 uncultured Hymenobacter sp. | reverse complement strand
GTGCTTCGTGTCGGCGCCGCACTACCAGCCCCAGATTCTGACGGGCAAAGGCATGGGCAACCGCTACATGGAGCTGCTCCGCAACCCCGACCGCCCGCTCTTCGACCGCCCCCTGATGGCCACCTACCCCCCCGGCTCGGTCTTTAAGCTCGTGAACGAGCTGGTAGCCATGCAGCTCGGGGTAGTGGGCCCGAATACTGGCTTCGAGTGCAACCAGCATTTGGTGCACTGCACCCACCGCCACGAGTATCCGGCCAACCTCAACATTGCCATCAAGAACAGCTGCAACCCGTATTTCTACCAGGTAATGCGGGCCGCCGTAGTGCGCGGACTCTCGCCCAATCGCTTCGAGGATGCCCGCCTGGGCCTGGGGCAGTGGCAGAAGATGGTCAAAACCTTCGGCCTCGGCGAGAGGCTGGGGGTAGACATGAGCCAGGAAAAGCGCGGTCTCATCCCGTCGCCCGAGTTCTACGACAAGCTGCGCGGCTATCACCACTGGAATTTTAAGACGGTGTACTCGCTCAGCATCGGGCAGGGCGAAATCGGCATTACGGGCCTGCAAATGGCGAATATCATGGCCACTATTGCCAACCGCGGCTATTACTACGCCCCGCATTTTGTGCGCGCTATTGGCAAGAGCGGCCAGCCGCTGCCCGAGTACCAGCAGCGGCACTACACGGCCGTCGATACTACGTTGTTTAAGTACGTCATCCCGGGCATGTGCGAGGTGGTAGACGGACGCGGCGGCACGGGCAGCCTAGCTTCGCTGCGCCAGTTTGGCATTTCGGTGGCCGGCAAAACGGGCACGGTGCAGAACTCGCACGGCTTCGACCACTCCACCTTCGCCGCGTTTGCCCCGGCCAACGACCCCAAGATTGCAATTGCCGTGTTTATCGAAAACGGCGGCTTTGGCGGCAGCGCGGCGGCCCCCGCCGCGGGCCTGATGATGGAACGGTACCTGCGCGGTAAAGTAGTCAACTACCACCACCGCATGGAAGACTGGATTAAGTACGGCAACCTGACGGCTCACCTGCACTAAGTCGATGTCGCCCACTACCGCTCCTCGCTCTTCGCGTAGCATCGACTGGCCTACCGTGCTACTCTACCTGGTGCTGGTAGGGCTGGGTTGGGTAGCCGTGTACGCGGCTTCCTACTCGCCCGAGGCGCCGGCCCACCCCCTGAGCGTACTCAGCTTCTCGGAGCTGATGGCCTTCAACTGGTTTAAGCAGCTGCTCTGGATGGGTACTTCCGTGGTGCTCATTGGCGTGCTGCTAGTGGTTGATTACAAGGCGTATGATACGCTCGCCTATGCCTTATATGGCGGTATGATACTGCTGCTGATAGTCACCATTTTCGTGGCGCGGCCCATTGCGGGCTCGCGCTCGTGGCTGGAGCTGGGCCCCGTGCGCCTGCAGCCCGCCGAGTTTGCCAAGTTCACCACGGCGCTGGCGGCCTCGCGCTTCATGGCCGGCATCAACCTGCGCCACCAAAACTGGCGCGACCAGGCCGTGCTGGCCGGCCTCACGCTGCTGCCGGTGGTGCTCATTCTGGCTTCTAATGAAACCGGGCAGGCGCTGGTATACGGGGCGCTGCTGCTCGCGTTTTTCCGCGAGGGTATGTCGCCGCTCATCCTGCTTTTAATAGCCGCCGGGGGAGTTATTCTGCTGCTGGCCTTGCTGGTGCCAAAGCTGTGGCTGGTCATCGGCTTCACGGTGCTATTGCTGGCCGCCTTGGGGCTCAACTCGCGGTTGTGGCGCCATCATTTACCGCTCACGCTTAGCGTGTGGGCGGCCACGCTGGGCATGGTGTTCGGGGTCGATTACTTCTTCAACCACATCTTGCAGCCGCACCAGCGGCAGCGCATCGAGATGCTCATCGACCCCGGCAAAGACCCGCTGGGCAAGGGCTGGAACGTGACCCAAAGCAAAATTGCCCTGGGCTCGGGCGGCTGGCTCGGCAAAGGCTTCCTGATGGGCACCCAAACCAAGTTCGACTTCGTGCCCGAACAAAGCACCGACTTTATCTTCTGCACCGTGGGTGAGGAGTGGGGCTGGGCCGGCTGCCTGGTCGTCATCGTGCTCTACCTCACGCTTTTGTGGCGCATATTGCTGGTGGCTGAGCGCCAAAAGTCGGTGTTTGGGCGCACCTATGGCTACTGCGTGGCCAGCATCTTGTTCGTGCACTTCGCCGTGAACCTGGGCATGACGATGGGCCTGGCGCCGGTGGTGGGCATTCCGCTGCCTTTCTTCAGCTACGGCGGCTCGTCGCTGTGGTCGTTCACCATCCTGCTGTTTACGCTCTTGGCGCTCGACGCGCACCGCAAGCAGGACTTGCTGCGCTAGCGGGGGGTAGGGCGGCGTATATTCGCCAGCATGAAAAAGCTCGTTCTCCTGTGCGCTTGTTTGTGGGCGCTGGCTGCGCCGCTACGCGCATTGGCCGGCCCGCCAGACATCGTAGTGGTGCGCATTCTTGATAATGGTGTCTCAATAAACGCAGTAATCACGCGGGGCGAAGGCAAAAGCGAAAAAATAGCGTTTGACAGCGGCGGCAATGACAAACGGTTGACCGAAGCCAGCGAAGGTTACTACAAGCTTTTTAACCAGCTATATCAAGAAGGATACACCCTGCAAAGCACATTTAGTGACCATGGCTTAACTACCCTGCTCTTCGTGAAGAATCAATAGCTGAAAAAGTGATGCCCTAAACGCCCGTCCTACCCCCCTGCATGCGCCGAAGGGTTACCTCGGCCAGCAGTGCCAGCGCCACCGCAAATACGGGCGCAAAGAAATAGCCCATCCGCGCCAGCTCGCTCGATAGCAGCATGTGCACCACCACGATACCTAGCAGCAAGGCCTCGGCAAGGCCCAGCACGGGCGCCAGGGCCCGCCGCCCGGCCGGCCGGGCCAGGGCCGCCAGCACCGGCAGCGTATATAGCCCGAAAATGCTGAGCAACTCGCCTACCCCCTTGGGCGAAGCGGCCCGATGCAGCGAGTATAGCACGTTTTCGACGTGGGCAAAGGCATTGGTAATCGTGGCAGTATGCGAAGCCCCAGCGGCTTTATCAATAAAATAATGCACCGCTACCAGTGTCAGCAGTCCACCGCCCAGGGCCGCTGCTTGCCCCCGCCAGCCCAGCGCCCGCCGCCCAAACCGCAGCAGCCAGGGCAGCAGAAACACAAACGATTCCTTGGCCAGCGGCCCCAGCAGCAGCGCCACCGCCACTGCCCAGCCTGCGCCCGGGCCGCGCCGCCAGGCATAGTAGCTTAGCCCAAATACCAGCGAATACAGGCTGTCGGTGAGCGGTAGGCCCGCTGTGTATTCGGCCCAGCGGCTGCTGAGCACCGCCAGCAAGGCTACTCCCATAGCCCCCGCACTGGCCCCGGCCAGCCGCCCCGCTCGCCACCAGGTGGCACCGGCCGCGCTCAGCAAAGCGCAGTTTACCAAGTAGAAAGCAAAGCGGCGGGGCCACTCGCCGGCCGGGCGCTGGGGCCAAATCTTGCCATATACCAGGGCAATAGGCTGGGCCAGCGCGCGGGCGGCTGCGGGCACTAGCACGCGGTAGCGCCGCGTCACGTTCACACTGTCGTAGCGGCCGGCGGCCAGGCGCAGGTAGCTGCGCGTGTCGAGCGAGTGCGAGAAGTCGTAATGCACGTACATGGGGTAGGCCAGGTTGAGCAGCGCGCCCAGGCCCAGCGCCCACGGCAGCAGCCAGCGCCGCACCCGGCCGGGCCTCAACAGCTTCGCTACCACGCTCATGCCTTACGCCGTGGCAAACTTGCGCTCAATCAATTTGAGCAGGCGGCCCACGTGCTCTTCCTTGCGGCTCCAGTCGTGCTGCTGCGCCAGTTCCTGGCGCACGTAGGCCATGGCCGCATCGGCGGTAGGCAGCCCATCGAGGTGCTCAATGGCGGCGTGATACTCCATATTCTCGCCACTAAACAGTTCATTGATAAAACTAAAGCGCTGGTTAATGGAAATTGCTTCGCGCAGGCTACCCACTTTGGGCGCGGCGCGCTCGGCCAGAGGGGTAGGGCCGCTGTGGGCCGAGTGGCGCAGTGCCTCGGCCAGGTGCGGGGTAGCAGGCTGAGTGGCTTTTAGCTTCTCGTGCAGGGGCACGGGCTCTGCCACGTCGGGCACTTCTGGTTTGGGTGGGGGGGTAGGCGCCGGGCTGGGTAGGATGGGAACTGCCGGGGCCAGCGTCGGTAAGGCTGCTGGGGCCGGGCTGGCTACTGGCAGCTTTGCCGGGGTCGGCACTACCGGGGTAGGCGCCGGCTTAGCGGGCCCGTCGCCCCAAAGGTCGGCTTCGGTGAGGGGTAGCAAGGTGCTGAAAACCGCCACCAGGCGCGGCATGGCATCGGCCGATTGTGGATGCTTGCCTTGGTAGAGCGCAAAACGCTGCGTCAGAAAATCGCGGCTGAGCGGGGCATAGCCGCTCGGCAAGCTGTCTACAAAGCCTTGGTAAAACTCTTTGTCTTGGTCTAAGTAGCGCAGGCCGTCGCGCAGCTGAGCCAGCGGCACTACCTCGTCAGCGTCGGGCCCGGCCGGGCCAGTGGCGGGTAGCAGCAGGCGCTCGAAGGCCAAGGCTGCATCGGCGGCCAGCAGCAGCGTGTCGGCCGTAGCCTGGGCGAGCAGCGGCTCCAGCGCCGCCCGGTCTAGGCGAATATGGCGCGAGAGCACGTTCATAAATTGCGTCAGCGCGGCCCGCACCGGCTCGGCTTCAAAGTCGAAATAAGGGCTGCGCAGCTGTTGAGCTTCGTGCTGCCAGCGGCCTAGTAGCTGGCGCAGCACCAGCAGGTTGAGCTGGCGCACCGGGGTGAACTGGAGCAGCGCCGGGCCATCGAGAGTGGCATCGGGCTGCGGGCCAAAGTACTGTTGGCACAGCCGGGAAGCGAGGCGGCGGCCGTATTGCTCGCACTTGGCGAGGCTATATTTGTCCTGCATAGAATCGCCGGTTGGTCCGGCCGTTTTCAGCCGCCAAGTTAGCCACAAATGCCCCTGCTGACCATCGAGAACCTGCCCGGCTCCGGCATAGTAGTGCCTCCCGGTGCTACGCTGCTGGCTGCTATTCAAGGCGTTGGGCACGACTGGCGGCATGCCTGCGGGGGCAAGGGCCGCTGCACCACCTGCCGCGTGCAGGTGCTGGCCGGCGCTCAAAACCTTACCCCCCTTACTGCCCCCGAGCTGCGCTACCGGGCTGCTGGCTACTTGCTGGCTACCGAGCGCCTCACCTGCCAGGCCCGCCTGCTTCAAGGCGACGTGCTGGGCCGCGTGCCCGAAGCTACCAAGCTGCCGCACGTGCAGTATGGCCAATAAGTGAGCGAAGAAGCCAGGCAGGTCGTTGCGCTAGCAGGCTACCTTTGTTTACTGAGCAAAGAAGTAAATTCGTTGTTTAAATAGTCTGGCCCTACCCCCTATTTTTAGTGAAAGTCGCCCCGACCTTCGCTGATTCACTCCTTTACTGATTTACTCCTTGTTTACCGAGCTTCACCGTCACGTCGATTTTCCACGCCGCCGTGGCTGGCTGGAAGTAGTTTGCGGCTCCATGTTCTCGGGTAAAACCGAGGAGTTGATTCGCCGCCTTACCCGCGCCCGCATTGCGCGCCAGCGGGTCGAAATCTTCAAGCCCGCCCTCGATACCCGCTACCATGCCCAGGATGTGGTGAGCCACAATCAGAATAGCATTCGCTCGACGCCGGTGCAGTCGCCGAGCGAAATCCTGCTGCTGGCCGGCGGCGCCACCGACGTGGTAGGCATCGACGAGGCGCAGTTCTTCGACGAGTCGCTGGTAGACGTGTGCCGCCAGCTGGCCGATGCGGGCACCCGCGTTATCGTGGCCGGGCTCGACATGGATTATCTCGGCCGGCCCTTTGGCCCCATGCCCGCGCTGCTAGCTACCGCCGAGTTTGTGACCAAAGTGCACGCCGTGTGCGTGTGCTGCGGCGAGCTGGCCGCGTATTCCTACCGCCTCAGCGCCAGCGAAAGCCAGGTGCTGCTCGGCGAAACCGACGCCTATGAGGCGCGGTGCCGGCCATGCTTTCTGGCGGGCGCGGCGGCCCGGCCCGCCATTGAGGCTGCCCGCGCGGCCCAGGCGGCGCACTAAGGCCCGCTGCCCGACGTTAGGGACGGGCTAACTTACACCTGATTTTCTGCTGCTTATGCGCTACTTCTCCTCCTTGCTGGCGGTTTTTTGGGTATTTGGATTGGCCTGCCAGGCCCAAGGCGTGGCCTACGGCGACTGGCAGCTGCACCTACCCGCCAACCACCCGCTTACCCTGGCCGATGCCGGCAACCGCCTTTATATAGCCGACGAGTCGTCGTTCTATTACTTCGATAAGAAGCTTAATACCACGCAGGCACTGTCGCAGCGCGACGGCCTGAGCGACGTGGGCGTGCGCACGGTGGCGTACGACTCGGCTAGCAGCCAACTTATTATCGCTTATAACGACGGTAATCTTGACTTGCTGGGGGCTAATGGGCAGGTGAAAAACATTACCGATATTCTGCGCAAAGACGTGCAGACGGCTAAGACAGTCACGCAAATTCAGGTATACAACGGGGTGGCCTACCTGGCCAGCAACCTGGGTTTGATAGTACTGGACCTGGCTAAGCTCGAAGTACGTGACACGTACAGCGCCATTGGGGCCGGTGGGCAAGCGGTGGCCGTGTATGGCACCGCTGTGGTGCATGATACCATTTTTGCCAGTACCTCGCAGGGCCTTTTGCGCGGACGCATCAGCACAGCCGTCAACCTGCTCGACTACCGCAGTTGGTCTAAAGAGCTGCCTATTAGTGCCGAGCCTGCCCTTACGTATTCTCAGCTAACTACTTATCGAGGGCATGTATACACCTTGAGTGCCTACCGGGGCTTGTCGTACCTGGCGGGGGTAGGGGCGGCTCGCAGTTGGCGCACGGCCGCCAATAGCTACGTCAACGAGGCGCGCCGCCTGCGCCCCAGCGCCGCCGGCTTGCTGCTGCTGGCCGACGGCCAGGACCTCCGCCGATTCGAGGCCGCCACTGGCCAGGTAAGCACTGTGCTACCGGCCAGCGCCGTCGGCAACCAGCCTGATGACGTGGCGCGCCAGGCCGACGGGGCGTATTACGTAGCTAGCTACGACCGGGGCTTGCTGCACTTCCCCGCGGGCGCAACTACAGCCGAAGTAATTCGCCCCAATGCGCCGGCTACCACCCTGGCCTATGGCTTGCTGGCCGATGCGGCCAGCAACTCGGTGGTGGTGTTCAGCGGCGGATACAGTGGGGATAGCGGCTTGCAGTTTGGCAACCGCAGCGGCTTTTATAGCTACCAGGCAGGCCAATGGACCAACTACACCAGTGCCGTCTACCCCTCGGCTACCGACTTTCCCAATCTATTAGACATGTCGCACGGCACGCGCACCCCCGATGGTACCCTGTACGTAGCGAGCTACGGCAATGGCCTGCTGGAATGGAAGGGCCCCGGGCAGTTTCGGCAATTTACGGCGGGTATGCCTGGCTCGCCGCTCCGCACTGTCCTCGACCCTTACCTAACCAACCTCGACTATGTGCGCGTGACGGATGTGGCCGCTGACCCCAGTACTGGCCGCGTGTGGGTTGTCAATCGCCACGAGCGGTCCAACACCTCGGGGCTGTTCTGCTTTCAGCCCAGCACCAGCACCTGGCAAGCCGCGCCCTACTTTCCAGGCTCCCAAAACCTCGACCGCATCGCGCTCGATACCTTCGGCAACCCGTGGGTAAGCCAGTCGCGCAAGGGCGGCTCGGGGCTGGCCGCCTACGACACCCTGAGTCACCGCGCGGTGCAGTTTAGCACCGGCACCGTCAACTCGTCGTTGGTGTACGACATCGTGTGCGACCGCACAGGCAGCATCTGGATTGGCACCGGCGATGGCGTGGCGCTCTACAGCGACCCTAGCCAGGTTATCAGCTACTTGGGGGGTAGCGCTCCCAGCGCGGGCGCGTTTGCTACCCCCATTGTGCGGCATGGCACCGGCACCGACTATCCGGCGCTCTACAACCAAATCGTGCGCTGCATTGCCGTAGATGGGGCCAATCGCAAATGGTTTGGCACGCCTACCGGCCTGTGGCTGTTCAGCCCCAACGCCGATGAGGCGCTGTTGCACTTCACCACCGCTAATAGCCCGCTGCCCAGCAACAGCATCGTGGACGTGGCCGTGAACGACAAAACCGGCGAAGTCTTCGTAGCTACCGATGCGGGCCTAGTCAGCTACCGCGGCTCGGCTACCATCACGGAGGGCACTCCGAGCTGCGCGCACGTGTTTCCTAACCCCGTGCAGCCCGATTTTGTTGGTACAGTGGGCATCGCTGGCTTGGTCAACGATGCTTACGTCAAGATTACCGATGTGGCGGGCCACCTTGTCTACAGCACCCGCGCCAGTGGCGGCACGCTCACCTGGAACCTCACCGACGCCGCCGGCCGCCGCGTCCACTCGGGCGTATACCTGGTCCTTACCTCCGATGCCGACGGCAAGAACAGCTGCGTCAGTAAAGTAGCGGTACTAAGCAGGTAGGAACCTATTAGTCTGTTATTGCGAGCGCAACGAAGTGGAGCGTAGTAATGAGAGACTGTTTATTCAAGACTTAAAAAGCAATGCTCATCAAAACCCGTGGTATCGTTCTGAGCTACCTCAAATACCGCGAAACCAGCATCATCGCCCGTATCTATACCGAGCGGCGCGGCGTGCAGAACTACATCGTGAACAGCGTGCGCAAGGCTAAGCCGCCGGGGCGCATCGCGCTTTTTCAGCCGCTCACGCTGCTCGAGTTGGTGGCCTACGTGCCGCGCCAGGGCAGCGACCTCACCCGGCTTTCCGAGTTTCGCTGTGCCGAAGCTTTCCGCACCCTACCCTACGAAATGCGCAAGAGCAGCGTAGCCCTGTTCCTGTCGGAAGTGCTGAGCAAGGCGGTACGCGAAGAAGAAGAAAACGAATCCCTTTTCCGCTTCCTGCACGATTCTATTCTGGCCTTTGACGAGCAAACCGTCGGCACCGAGAACTTCGCCTTGCAATTCTTGCTGCACTTGGCCAGCTACCTGGGCTTCGGTATCCACAGCGGCGGCGAACTCATCGACCAGATAGTGCTGGCGGGCACTGCCGCTGGGCCCGGCCAGGGCCACGGGCCCGCCACGCTGCGCCTGCGCGAGTTCGAGCAGTACTTCGACCAACTCCTGCATACGCCTGCGGCCGTCACCATCCCCAGCGGGCAGGTGCGCCGCGAGCTGCTCACGGTGCTTATCCGCTACTATCAGCTGCACGTCGAGGGCTTGGGCGAAGTCAAGTCGCTCGATATCCTTTCGGAAGTTTTAGGGGGGTAGGGCTATAAC
>CALMOO010000663.1 GCA_937871705.1 uncultured Hymenobacter sp. | reverse complement strand
GTGTACCTCAACGGCCAGCTGCTGCTGCGCAAGCGCGGAGCTAACAGCCGCTACGAGTACTTTGTCTTGTCCGATTCGGTGCGTCAGGTGCTGCACCAGGGCCAGAACGTGCTGGCGATGCACTGCGCCAATCCGCAAGGCGGCGCCTACCTCGACGCTGGCCTCTACGAAGAGCTGACCTCGAAACGGCTGCTGGCGGCTACTCAAACGGGCGTCACCGTCACGGCGACCCAAACGACGTACACCTTCGCGTCGGGTCCGGTGCAGCTGAAAGTCAACTTCTTGTCGCCGCTGCTGCTCGATGAGCTCGAAACCGTGGCCCGGCCCGTGAGCTACGTCACGTGCACGGCCACGGCCAGCGATGGCAAAACCCACCCTACCCAGGTGCTGCTCACCGAAGCTGGCACGCTGGCCAGCGACACGCCCTACCAGCCCGTGACGACCCGCCCCGGCCAGGCCGGCGGCTTGCGCTGGCAGGCCGTGGGCACCACGGCCCAACCCGTGCTGGGCAAGGCCGGCGATAACGTACGCATCGATTGGGGCTACGCCTACCTGGCGGCGCCGGGCGCCACGCTGCTGAGCACCGGCGTACCGCAGGCGTTGAAGACAGCTTTTGCCCAGAAAGGCACCGTGCCGACGGCGGCCAAGCCCATGAGCGGCCAGGCCCAACGTGTGGCCCAGGCCGCCGTGCTCGACCTGGGCGCCGTGGGTACGAAGCCCGCCGAGCGGCACCTGCTGCTGGGCTACGATGAGCAGTATGCCGTGCAGTACTTTGGCCAAAAGCTGCGGCCCTGGTGGCGCCGCGATGCCAGCATGACGATGGAGAAGGCCCTGCAAGCGGCCGAAGCCGACTACCCGCGCCTGCGCCAGAAAGCCAGCGCCTTCGACCAAAAGCTGTATGCCGATGCCCAGGCCGCGGGCGGCCAGAAGTATGCTGACTTGTGCCAGCTGGCTTACCGCCAGTCCATTGCGGCGCACAGCATCGTGGCCGGGCCCAAGGGCGAACTGTTCTTTTTCTCGAAGGAGAACTTCTCCAACGGCTCCATCGGCACGGTGGATGTAACGTACCCTTCCGAGCCGCTATTTCTACTTTACAACAACGAGCTGGCCAAGGGCATGCTGCGCTTCATCTTCGACTACTCGGAGTCGGGGCGCTGGAAAAAGGACTTTCCGGCTCACGATGTGGGCACCTACCCCCTAGCCACCGGCCAAACCTATGGCGAAGACATGCCCGTGGAAGAAGCCGGCAACATGCTCATTCTGACCGCGGCCGCCGTGAAGATGGATGGCAAAGCCGACTTTGCCCGCCAGCACTGGCCGGTGCTCACCAAGTGGGTCGGCTTCTTGCAGCGCGATGGCTTCGACCCGGCCACCCAGCTCAGCACCGACGACTTTGCCGGCCACCTGGCCCGCAACACCAACTTGTCGGTGAAGGCCATTATGGGTATTGCCTGCTATGGCCAGATGGCCCGCCAGCTCGGCGACACGAAGACGGCCGACCAGTACCAGACCCTGGCCCGCGACCTGGCTAAGAAGTGGATGCAAATGGCCCAGGATGGCGACCACTACGCGCTGACCTTCGACAAGCCAGCGGGCTCGTGGAGCCAGAAGTATAACCTGGTTTGGGACAAAGTGCTCGGGCTGAATATCTTTCCGCCCGAAGTGGCGCAAACCGAGCTAGCCTTCTACTTGAAGCACCAGCAGAAATACGGCCTACCCCTGGATAGCCGCAAAACCTACACTAAGTCGGACTGGATACTGTGGAGCGCCACGCTGGCCGGCAACCAGGCCGACTTCGAGGCCCTGGTTGCGCCCGTCTGGCAGTTTGCCAACGAAACGCCCAGCCGCGTGCCCCTCACCGACTGGCACGAAACCACTGATGCCCGCCAGCAAGGCTTCCAGGCCCGCTCGGTGGTAGGCGGCTATTTTATGAAGCTACTGGCCAACAAGCTCATCGGTAAGTAATCAATTACTATCAGCCATATAAAAGGCCTTGCCACCGCGGTAGCAAGGCCTTTTATATGGCTGATGACGTAGTCTTTAGCGAGCAATGGCTACTGATACCGTAGCTCGACGCATCTCCAAGCCTGGTAGGGGGTAAGCCCAAGGCGCTATCAGGCCTGCTCCATGCCGTATTGCTTTAGCACATCGGCGGGCACGCCAGTCCACTGATTGGGGGAGTTGCCGACGTAGCCGATATCGGCCATACCCATTTTGCTGCTAAAAAAGCCGGTAGCCGTGAGGTCGCGCATTCGGTTGAAAAAGGCCACGCCCGGCTGCATGTCGGGGGTAGCGCGCTTCGGATAAGCTATTTTGGTTACCATCTCTAGCTGCTGCGGCGCGGCGCACGCCACAAAGGGCTGGCCAAAACGCGTAGTGCATTGCAAATCGAGCCAGCGCAAGCCGCCGCGCAGGGGCAGCTGGGGTTCGGGCATGTCTTTGGCAATGAACTCGTTAAACTCGGGCACCTTCGCGTCGGAAGCACTGCCAGACTTCTCATCTTTGGGGATGATGATGTCTGCCAGCGTGGTTATCGTGGCCATCTCGTGCGGAGTGAAGAACGTGGCGGCGTGCAGCTCCTTATCGCGCGCTAGCTCAAACGGTTGCCGGCCCGCGTCGTCCGTAGGTGCGTTGGCTGGCGCGGGGGGGGTAGGACCCTTCGCCGTTTCGGGGCGGCAGCCATCGAGCAGTAGCCCAGTGGCAAGGCCGGCCAAGCCGATGGCTTTTAATGATTCGCGTCTTTTCATTACTGATAGAAGTGAACTACGAAAGAATCAGGCGCTTACGTTGGTCCAGGATGTACTCGCTGGTGCGCATCGAGAGCGCCAAAATGGTCCAGGTGGCGTTCTTATCACCTTGCTGCACAAACGGCGACGCGTCGACCACAAACAGGTTGCGGCAGTCGTGGGCCTGGCACCACTTGTTGAGCGCCGACTTCTTGGGGTCGTCGCCCATGCGCACCGTGCCCACCTCGTGAATGATGCGGCCGGGCGCCTCCAGGCCGTAGTTGGTATCCGCGCCAGGTATTTTGGAGGTGATAATGCCGCCCATGCCGTGCATAATGTCCTGAAAGGTTTCCTGCATGTGCTTGGCCTGCTTGATTTCGGCATCGGTCCACTTGTAGTGGAAGCGCAACACCGGAATGCCGTATTTATCGACCACGGTGGGGTCGATTTCGCAGTAGTTGTCTTCGCGCGCAATGGCGGTGCCGCGGCCGGCCATGCCCACCTGCGTACCGTAGAAACGCCGGTAATCATCCTTCAGCGAAGCACCAAAGCCGCCGGCTTCTTTCACCTTCCCATCGCGGCCGGGCACCAAGCCGTTCAGGTTCTGAATACCGCCCCCAAAGCCATAAGCCGGCATGTGCATGCCGCCGCCGTACTCGATGTGGTAGCCGCGCGGGAAATCTAGCTTCTTGTTATCCAGCCACCACGGGCTGTAGATATGGACGCTGCCCACGCCGTCCTCGTTGTAGCGCTTGCGGTTCATAAGCTGGGGTAGGAAGCCGCTCAGGCTGGCTCCCGTCGAGTCGTGCAAGTACTTGCCTACTACCCCGCTACTATTGGCCAAGCCATTAGGGTGGCTTACGGATTTGGAGTTGAGCAGCAGCCGCGCCGACTCGCCGGCGCTCGCCCCCAGAATCACGATTTTGGCTTTCACCTCGTACTCCTGCAAGTCATTCTTATCCACGTACGATACGCCGGTGGCCAGGCCGTTGGCGCCGGTCAGCACCTCGCGCACCATGGCGTTAGGAATGACTTTCAGATTGCCAGTCTTGAGCGCCGGAATAACGAGGCAGGAAGAGGCCGAAAAATCGGCGTAGACCTTGCAGCTACGCCCGCACTGCCCGCAGTAAAAGCACACGCCCCGGTCCTTGTTGCCCGGCAAGGCCTCCGTGAGCACCGAGCCCCGGCCGGGTAGCACCTTTACGCCAGCTTTGGCCGCTCCTTGCTTAATAAACAGCTCGTTGAGCCGCGGTTTTGGAGGCGTTAGAAAGATGCCGTCTGGCTCGCTTTCCATACCTTCCACCGTGCCATATACTCCGATTAAGCGGTCTACTTTGTCGTAAAAGGGCTTGACCTCATCGTAGGTGATGGGCCAGTCGTCGGTCAAGCCGTCAATCTGGTGGCTTTTAAAGTCTTTCGGGCCCATGCGCAGCGAAATGCGCCCCCAATGGTTGGTGCGGCCGCCCAGCATGCGGGCCCGAAACCAGTTAAACTCGGTCTTGTCTTTGGTGGTGTAGGGCTCGCCCTCAAGCTCCCAGCCGCCGTACGCGGCGTCGAAGTCGCCAAAAGGCCGCGTAGTCGAAGCGCCCCGCCGCGGCGATTCATACGAAAACTTCAGCTGCTGCGCATCCGTCCGAGGGTCGAAAAACGGCCCGGCCTCCAGCATCAGCACCTTCAGGCCGGCGTGCGCCAGCACGTAGCCCGCCATGCCGCCGCCCGCGCCCGAGCCTACCACAATGGCATCGTATACCGTCGTTGATTTCTTGATTTGAAAATCGCTCATACCTGCTGCCGCGCCTTAAAGTTGCTCGATGGTGATGGCGCGGAAGGCTACCTGGTGGCCGTGGTCTTGCAGGGCAATGTGGCCCTTGGGATAGGCTCCAAAGTTCTTCCAGGTTTTAAACTTGCTGTTCTCGACCAGGGCTTTCCACTCCGGGCTGCCCATCTGCACGTCTACTATCTTATTGTTATTCAAAAAGAAGGTGAGGTGCCCGTTTTGCTTGCGCAGCTTCACCAGGTTCCACTCGCCGGCCGGCTTGGCCACGTCCTTGGCCGGGGCTTGCATGTCGTAGAGCGACCCGGCCAGGTGGTTGGCTTTCTTGTTGTCCTCGGCGCCTTTGTTGTCGAGCACCTGCATTTCGATGCCCGTTTCGTAGGTGGCCTGGAAAGCCGGGTCTTCGTGCACCCCAAAGATGACGCCGCTATTACCCGCGGGCGAAATCTTCCATTCCAGGCTCAGTTCGTAGTTCTCGTATTCACCATCCGTCACCAAGTCGCCCTGCCCGGGCGCCTGCGGATTGAGCTGCAACGCGCCATCGACTACCTCCCAGGCTGGTTCGGCCGTAGTCTTGAGGTAAGTGTGCCAGCCCTTGGTGGTTTTGCCATCAAACAGGACTTGCGGCTTGGCCTTAGCTGGCTGCTTGGCGGTGAAAATTGGCTGGCCTAAACTTGTCAGGGCCAAGAGGCTACCTAAGAAAACATTCATGCGCTTCGGGTGGGATTGAATAACGTATTGAACACTGTGGGGCTAAAGATATAGCTTGTGGCATTGCTTTGCTATTTGCTAAAAAATCCTGTTTTTTAGCAAACGGCGACTGAGCAGTTACGGCGGTATGCCACGCCCTGACGAGCACCACGCGCTGTTTGCCTACCCCCCGAATGCGCCCGTAACCATGACAAAGCCGGACGAGTAAGTAGCTAGCTGTGCTACCGAATAGCTAGCTGCTAGGTGCCGGCAGCTAACTGCACTTGCCAGAATTACTCGGCCGACTTGACCAGTCGAATGCCAGGCGTAGCGGTAGTGAGTGTGCCAGCAAGCCAGCGCTCACTGCCAGCCGAGAGGCGGCGAAGCACAGAGGTAACCTCAACCCAGCAAGGCGCGCAGCTAAACCAGGAGGCCTTTTGCTCACCCGTTGCCTGAGTAGGGCCTACGTGGCTAGTTGCTCACAGCAGGTGACTTTTTCGGGGGTAGGGCGGCCGTTTTCCTCAGCAAGAATGCTAGCGCGGCTAGCAATATAAGCGCCACTTTATTTACCTTTGAGAATGATTCATGTTGCCTATATGAGCCGCGCAGTGCGGCCGCTCTCCGATGAGGAGCTGCAAGCGCTTCTCGACCAATGCCGCCGCGATAACGAGCTTCACCAAGTTACCGGCATCCTGTTTTATAGCCACGGTAATATTGCCCAGCTCATCGAAGGCGAGCCTGAGGTGCTGGAGCCTCTCTTCGAGCGCATTGCCCGCGATGGCCGCCACTCTCACGTGCGCAAGCTTGTGCAGCGGCCCATTGCCTCTCGCAGCTTTGCGCAGTGGTCGATGGCTTTTCACCCCCTCGAGCCCACGGGCTTTGAGGCCTTGGAGGGGTTTCTGCTACCCCACGACGTGCCCCCCACACCGAGTTCGCTCACGATTGCCGATGCCCTTTTAGTAGAGCTCGTGCGGCTGGCCGTATTCGGCAATGAGCCCACCCTGGCGCCCGTCGAGCAGCCAGCCTAATCTTTCTCCTAAAGGCAGCCGAAGGCCCACCAGTGCTCGTTCATGCAGCGCGTACCTTCGCCCTACCCTATGCCTCCACAGCACCTGCACGCTATTCTGCGCCGCATTCCGGCCGGGGTTGCTACGTTACAAGGACCCGAGTTGCGCATCAGCTTCGTCAACGCTGCCATGCAGGCCGTGCTCGGCCAGGAGGCGCAAGAAGGCCGGCTGTTGGCGGAATGTGCCAGCCAGCTGCCGGCCGATTTGCGCGAGGTTATCCGGCAGGTTTACCAGTCGGGGCAGCCCTTCGTTACGAAAGCCTACGGCTTGCCTGCCCCGCCCACAGACGGGGAGGATACGGGCGCCCTGCGCTATTTTGACTTAGCCCTGGAGCCCGTACAAGCGGAAAGGGAAGAGGAAGCCGTGAGCGGGTTGCTTCTGTTTGCCGTAGATGTGACGGCGCAGGAAGAGGCGCGGCAGCAAGCGCACCAGCTCGCCCTAGAAACCCGGCGCCTGGATGCGCGGCTGCGGGTGCTCACCGAAACGGTGCCGCAAATCACGTTCAGCGTGGATGCGCAGGGGCACTACGAGTACGTGAGTCCGCAGTGGTACTACTTCACGGGCCAGCCGCCCATTGCCGCCGTGAATGCCATCTGGCCGCTGCTCATCCACCCCGATGACCGTCTGCGCATTCTCTACCAGGCCGAGCAGGCCCGGCGCAACGGCACGGGCTGGAGCTATGAGTACCGCCTGCGCCGCCACGACGGCCAATACCGCTGGATGCTGAGCCGCGCCCTGCCCGAGCTGCACGCGCCCAACGAGCCGGTGTACTGGCACGGCGCGCTCACCGAAGTGCACGACCAGCGCGAGCTGGCCGAGGCCCTGCGCCGCGGCGAAGCGGAGCTGCGCTTTCTGGCCGACAGCATTCCCGAGCTTATCTGGACCGCGACCACGGAAGGCTTTATCGACTACTACAACCGCTACACCACCGACTACTCGGGCCTGACGATAGAAGAGCTGGGGCCGACCGGTTGGGTGAGCCTACTTCACCCCACCGAGCAAGCCGAAGCCGCCCGCTACTGGGTGCAGAGCATTGCCAGTGGCCAAACGTTTGAGGGTGAGTACCGAATGCGCCGCCACGATGGTAGCTACCGCTGGCACATTATCCGGGCGCGGCAGCTGGTCGATGAGCGGGGGCTCCGGTGGTTTGGCACCTGCACCGACGTGCAGGACCAGCACCTGCTGCACCAAACGCTGCAAACCCAGTATGATGAGCTGGCCCGCGCTCACCACGACCTGGACACGTTCGTGTATGCGGCCTCGCACGACTTGCGGCAGCCGGCCCTGAACTTGCGTGGGCTCTTCGAGGAGCTTCGGCGCTCGGCTACCTTCGCCGACCCCGACGAAGCGCACTTGCTGGCTATGGTAGATGAGGCCTTGGGCCAGCTCGACACAACCCTGCACGATTTGGCCGCCACGGTGCACGCCCAGCGGGCCCAGCAAGAGCCGGTAGAAATACTGGACCTGGCCTTACTCCTGGAAGAAGTTCTGCTGGGCCTACGGCCCCAAGCGCAACTACGCCAGGCGCAGTTTGAAGTAGAGGTGGAGGCAGCGCCAGGCCTGCTCTATAGCCGGGCTAATCTGCGCTCGGTGGTGCACAACCTGGTGAGTAACGCGCTCAAGTTTGCTCATCCCGACCGGCAGCCCCTCATTAGCCTCCGCAGCTACCTGACCGCGGCGGGCCAACCCGTGCTCGAAGTGCAGGACAACGGGTTGGGCATGAACTTAACTAACTCGCAAGCCCCGGTATTTCAGTTGTTTGTACGGCAGCACCCCACCATTGAAGGCACGGGGGTAGGGCTGTACCTGGTGCAACGTATCGTGACCAGCCAGGGAGGGCACGTGGAAGTAGCCAGCACGGTAGGCGAAGGCACTACCTTCACCATCTACTGGACTCAGCCCGCTTAGCGAACTCGCGGCGCGTAGCCAGCTGCCCTATCTTAGCTCACTGCCTGTTTCTACTAGGCCACCTACGCCCAGCGTCAGCGTCTTGCTGGTCAGGCCGGGTGCTTGCAGCGTCACGGTGGCGGGGCCGGCGGCCGGCGTTTGCACGTACACGAGCAGCTGGCCGTGGTAGGCCAGGCGCTTGGGCGCTTGGTAGTTTTCGTGGCTGGCCGGGTCGCCGCTCTCGATGCCCAGCACCTTCGCCGGGCCAGTCACCGTCACGGTGACTTCGTTAGTGGCAGCTACTACCGGCTCGCCGTTCTTATCCACGATACGCACCTCGATTTGCGCTAGGCCTGGGCCTTTCGCGGTGCTGGCGAGGGGGTAGGCGGTGGCTTGAATGGCGGCCGGAGCATCAACGGTTTTTAGCACGTGGCGGCTTACTTCCTGGCCGTTGCGGTAGCCTTTAGCCAGCAATTCGCCCGGCTGGTAAGCCACGTCCCAGAAGACTTCCCTACCCTGCTTCTTGCCCAATGACTGCCCATTGAGAAACAGCTCCGTGGCCTCCGCGTTGCTGAAGCCCGTGACGCGAACCTGCGTGCCTGCGGGCCAGTTCCAGGTGGGCGAGAGCCGGCGGTGGCCGCGGCCGCCTGGGCTACCTTCCTTCGGTGCCTCGGCGGCCGCTAGGTAAACCATCGGCTTATCGGACCACAGGCTTTGGCGGAAATAGTATTCCGGCTTGGGAAAGCCAGCCATATCAAGCAGGCCCGCGCCGTTGCTGCGCTCGGGCCACTTGCCGGCTTCGCCTAGGTAGTCGGCGCCGGTCCACAGGTACTGCGCCGAGATGTAGGCGTTGGAATCGACGGCCGCACAGGCCTCGCGACCCATGCCGTTTTCGCTGCCGTAGATGACGCGGTTGGGGTATTTCTGGTGGTCTTCGGGGTAGCGGAATTCCAGATAATTGTAGCCCACCACGTCGAGGGCGCCGGGGTAGTCGGTGTAGTTCGACATGACCACGCCCGCCAGCGCCGCCGTGATGGGGCGCGAAGTATCAGCCTTTTTGGCCACGGCCACCAGGTGCTTGGCTAGCTCGCCGAGGCGGCTTGCCGGCGGGTGGTCGGGCAGGTAGCCTTTGCCGTAAATCTGCGGGTTGCGGCCGGTATTGAGCACCTCGTGCGAGTAGGGGTCGTTGGGGTAGTCAATCTCGTTGCCGATGCTCCACAGGATGATGCTCGGGCGGTTGCGGTTGCGCCGTATCATGTCGCGCAGGTCGCGGTCGGCCCACTCCTTGAAGTACTCGTGCGAGCCAAATTTGGCGGGCGTGCCCACATTCCAGCCGGCTACCCACTTGTTTTTGCCGGCTTCCCACTCGTCGAAAGCCTCGTCCATTACCAGAAAACCCAGCTGGTCGCAGAGGCGGTACACGTAGTCGGCGTGGGGGTTGTGGCTCATACGAATCGAGTTGCAGCCGGCTGCTTTCAAAGCCTTCAGGCGGCGCTCCCACACGACGGCAGGCACAGCCACGCCCAGAGCGCCGGCATCGTCGTGCAGGCACACGCCCTTGATTTTCATGTTCTGACCATTCAGGAAAAAGCCTTGGTTGGCGTCGAACCGGATGCCCACTTCCTCAGTCACCTCATCTGTCACCCGGCCCTGCACCGACAGCGCCACTCGCAGCTTATACAAGTTAGGCTGGTCTACCGACCACAGGGCTGGGTTGCTGATTTGCAAGGTCATGGCCGCGGGCACCTCGGCCTTCGGCGCTGCCTGCACCTGCTGCTGAGCTGTGGCTACTACTTTACCCTGCGCATCAACCAGAGAGCTTTTTACCAATACGGTAGTCTTGGCGGCCGTGGCGTTGGTCACGGCCACCGTCACCTTGCCCGTGGCCGCGCTGGCAGACACTGTGGGGGTAGTAAACCCTACCCCCCATTGCCCGACGTGCACCGGTTCGGTGGCGAGCAAATACACGTTGCGGTAAATGCCCGAGCCGGTGTACCAGCGTGAATCGGCAAATTCGGTATGGTCAACTTTTACGGCCATCACATTATTGCCGCTGGCGTTCAGGTAGGGCGTAAGCTCGTACTGAAACGCCGCGAACCCACTGGGTCGCTTACCTAGAAAGTGCCCATTCAACCACACTTCGCTATTCTTATAAACCCCATCGAAGTACACAAACACCTTCTTGCTACCAAAGCCGCTGGGCAGCTTAAACGTCTTGCGGTACCAGCCCACGCCGCCCGGCAAAAAGGCCGTGGCGCTGGCCCAGTCCTGGCTAAATGGCTGCTCGATGCTCCAGTCGTGGGGCAGGGTAAGGGTGCGCCATGACTGGTCGGCGGCGCTGGGCTTTTCGCTACCCGGTGCATCGCCGAGGTGAAATTTCCAGTCGGCATTGAATAGCACTTGCTGGCGCTGGGCTAATGTGGGCAGGGTAGCCAGCAGCCACACCGCACCCAGGAAAGCTAGTAGTTTAGTTGTCATGGCTAAAGAAGAGTGGTTGTTTAATGGGGGCCGGGGGTAGGGCGCGGAGGACGACCCACAAACCCTTGATTAGGCTGACTACTTAAGGATGGTAGAGCTTGCCAATGACCAGCTTGTCGCCCGACAAGTCGGCCTCGAACAGGCGCGGCACGCGGTGGTACTTGCCCTTGATGTCCTGGTGGCTATGAATGGAGAGTAGCCACTTCCCCTCGAAGGTGCGGAACAGCATGCCGTGGCCGTAGTTGGGCGGCGTGATGGGGGTAGGCTCTTGGCGCCAAGGGCCAGCCAGCGTGCCGCTGGCCGAGTAAGCCACGCCTTGGGTGTACACGTCGTACACCCAGCTGGTCCAGAGCATGCCCAGCCGGCCGGTTTTGGTGCGGAACACCCAAGGCCCGTCAGTCACCTTATTAGGGCGCACGGGGCCGGTGCGCGGGTTTTCGCGGCTCCAGGGCGAGTCGCTGGCGCGGAACAAAACCTGCCCGGTGCCGAGGGTGCCGCTCAGGTCGGGTTTCAGCTCGATTTTCTCGACTGTGCCGTTCTGGTTTTGCACCCACTCGTGGCAGTAGAGCAGGTAGGGCTTGTTGTCCTTATCCACCCAAAACGTACCGTCGAGCGTCGATTTATTGGCCGGCAAGTAGGTAGCGTCGCCCATCGGCCGGTAGGGGCCGGTGGGCTGGTCGCTCACCAAGATGTGGCTGGCTCGGCGCTCAATCGGGCTGCCCTGCACCGTATCAATTTTGATATCGCGGTTGGTGAACGTGGCGATGTAGTAGTACTTGCCGCGGTACGGATGGATTTCGGCGGCCCAAATCATGGGTTTCGGCCCCATCCAGGAAGTGGGGTCCGGCTGGGCCACTTGGGTCGGGCCATCCCAGCGTTTCAGGTCCTTGCTCTGCCAGAGCAGCCCGCCGGTGCCGGTCATGTAATAGGTGTGCGTGCGCTGGTCGGCTAATATAAACGGGTCACTTAGCCGGATAGAGTCCAGCGGCACATTCTGGCGGGGGGTAGGGAGCGTAGGTTGCTGCGCCAGCACGGGCTGGCTGCCTAGCAAGAGCCCGCCCGCCAAAATCAATAGAAAATGATAGGTAGTTCGCATAGGGTGGGGAAAAGAGATTAGGCCCAAAAGGAGGGGGTAGGGGCCGTTAGCGCAGCTCGCTCACCAGGGTGGTGATGGTGCGCGGCGCCACGCGCAGCGGCTGGCCCGCGGGCACCGGCGCGCCCGCCTGCAAGTCGGTCGTGGCCGACGTCACGTACGACTTGCCCGCTCCCAGCCGCGCGCCGCTCAGCACGAGCTGCACGGTGGCTGGCGTGTCGAAGTCGTTCACGACCACGGTTATCAGTTGCTTGCCATTCGGGCTTTTGTAAGCTGATACCAGCGGCTGGCTGGCGCTAGTTGAATCGGCCAATTGGGCGTCGAGGCGCACGGCGCCGGGCCGCAGGTAGCGGCTGTAGTTGCCGAGCGCCCACAGCATCTTGCTGGGCTGGTAGGTGCCGTCAGTCTTGTTTTTGTCGATGTAAATGAGGCCGTCCTTGTAATCGTAGGGCGACATGGCTAGCCACCACTGCCAGGCGGCGGCGTTGCCCACGGCTAGGTCGTAGTGCACGGCCCGGGCCAGGTAGAGCGCCGGCTTCATGCCCAGGTCGCGCGGCCCGCCGTTGATTTCACCCGCGTTATCACCTAAAATGCAGTACTCCGATTGCCAATAGCTCAGGCCGTTGAGCGCGGCTACCCGCGCCGCCAGCTGCCGGCGCGTGGCGATTGCAGTAGCGGCAGGCGAGGTAGTGAAGTAGCTATGCCCCGCCATAATAGGCGCTACCTGGGGCGTGCCGCCCAAGTAAGTCGGCGCGGATTTATCACTGAAAAACGCCCCCAGTTGGTTACCCCGCCCAGGCTTGTCAGCAGTGGTGAAGAGGTAGTCGAGCTTGCCGGCTTCCGATACCAATACCTTGGTGGGTAGGCGCTGGGCGACCATAGCGGCACTCACGGCCTTAGCTACGC
This sequence comes from uncultured Hymenobacter sp., assembly GCA_937871705.1. Taxonomy (GTDB): domain Bacteria; phylum Bacteroidota; class Bacteroidia; order Cytophagales; family Hymenobacteraceae; genus Hymenobacter. Next base: position 3,027 of record CALMOO010000663.1, on the reverse strand, counting down.
CGGCCAACTCGTCGTTGCGGAAGGGGCTACCCTCCTGGCCGCCATCGCTCCAATCCCACTGCGGCTCGTTGACGGGGCTGAGGTAGTCGAACGTGATGCCCGTGGTCTGCTTCACGCCCTGCACCACCTTGGCGCAGTAGGTGCCCAGGGCGGCATAATTGCCTGGCGCCAGGTTGGCTTGGCCGCCTTTAGCATAAGCCTTGCCCGTAACGGTGAGCGACACCGGCGGGCTGTTCAAAAAACCCAGAAACTGCTTGACGCCGCGTTGCTTAGCCGCTTTTAAAAACCATACTTGCCCGGCCTGCTTAGTAAAATCGTAGCCGCCCGCGGGCGTCAGAAACGACTCGGCGCGGCGCCACTCATCCTTGATGCCGCTGGCTTCGCCCTGCTCGGCGCTGCCCGCCCCGATGTTGAAACGCCACATCGACAAGCCGATACCTTTCTCCTGGCTGAACAGCAGGTCGGCAATAGCTTCCTTTTTGGCCGTGGGCCAATTGCCCACAAACTGGCCCGCCCAGGCGTCCGAAGCGGCAAAGTTGGCAATGGTCTGGTGCGGCTTGGTGGCGTCGATGCGCACCGTAACGGGGGTAGGGGCTTGGCTCCGCACAGGGCCAGCGGCCAGCAGCGCGGCAGCGAGAACCGCCAGAGCTTGCTGCCGATAGAAGAAAAGCATGGGAAGAGGCGTTAAAAAGGTAGCCCGGCTACCCCGCCGGTACGAGGGGGGGTAGCCGGGCTGTGAGGCAGGGACAGGCAGTGGAAAATTGACTCAGAGCTGTTTAGGTCAGCCCACCCCCACAGGATTCTGCACATCAAGCGGCGTGAGCCGGGGGTGGGGCTACTAATACCCTGGGTTCTGCGTCACGTTGCCGCCCGAGAGCTGCAACTGGTTGGTTGGAATTGGGAACAGGTTGTTCTTATCTGAAATCTGGTCCTTCACTTTGCCCTTGTCGTAGGGGTCGGTGCTAGTCAGCTGCGCGGCATTGAAGGCCTGTATCACAGCTACCAGGCGGTGCTGGCGCACGAGGTCGTAGTAGCGGTGGCCTTCCATAGCCAGCTCCAGGCGGCGCTCCAGCCAGATGTCGTTGAGCAGCTGCGTGCCCGTGGAAGTGCGGGGTAGCACCGTGCCGGGGCTCAGGCGGTTGGCGCGGGCGCGCACCAGGTTTAGCGATGCCAAGGCCTTGGCGTCCTGGCCCAGCTTATTCGACGCCTCGGCATGCATGAGCAGCAGGTCGGCGTAGCGCAGCTCGATGCGGTTGAGCGGCGCGTGGTTTTCCTCGTTGGCTGGGCGGTCGGCCAGGGGTAGGAACATCTTGCGACTGATGCGGCCCGACTCGTTTTCGCTGAGCTTGGTATCGTAGTTCGAGTAGTCGAAGTTGGCCGTTTTGGGCCCCACGTTGTCACCTTGCTTGATGATGGTCCACTGCCGGCGCGGGTCATTCTCCCGAATAAACGCCTGCTCCAGGTTGCTGGTGGGCGTGTTGAAGCCCCAGCCGCCGTCGGCGCGGCTGCGCATCACCACCGTGAGGGCAGTGCCGAGGGCAAAGGTTTGGTTGGCGTTGTAGTTCAACTCGAAAATGGACTCCGGCCCGTTCGGGTTATTCACGTTCCAGACGTTGCTAAACTCGCCGCTCAGGTTGTACTCGCCCGAGTTTATCACCGTTTCGGCCGCCGTCTGGGCCAGGGCCCACTGCTCGGTAAACAGGTAAGCCTTGGCCAGGTAGGCATTGGCAGCGCCCTTGGTGGCGCGGCCCTTATCGGCACTCAGTCGGGCGCTTTTCTCGGGCAAGGCCGCGGCAGCTTCCTGAAAGTCCTTGATAATCTGCGCGTAGCATTCTTCGGTAGTGGCGCGCTTCAGGCCCACGGCCTCGCTCGGCGATACGGGCGTGAGCACTAGCGGCACGCCGCCGTAGCCCTTCACCAGCTCGAAGTAGTTATAAGCCCGAATAAACTTCAATTCCCCAATCAGCTGCTGCTGCAAAGCCGGGTCGATGGGCGCTTTGGCGATGCCTACCAGCGCGGCGTTGCAGTTGCCAATCGACTGGTAGATGTGGGTGTAGCGGTTGTCAAACCATTCATTATTAGGCTGCCAAAAAAAGCGGGCAAAGTCGCCAAACTCGCGCGTGTCGCCGGCAATGGCGTTGCCCTTCCAGGCATCGTCCGAGCCGGCATCGCCAAACATGCGGGTGCGGTCAATCTGCCACCAGTCGTTCTGGTCGGCCAGGGCGTAGCAGCCCATCACGGCTGCCTTGCACTCGTCGGCGTTGGTGTAGTAGTTGTCGGTGGTTTGCTGGCCTTGGGGCGACTGGTCCAGAAAGCTTTTGCACGAAGGCAGGCCCAGGCTCAAACTCAAGCCCAGCGCCAGGGTGAGGGGTAGGGAATATTTTTTCATGACTGCGGCGGGTGGGAAGGAGTTAGAAGGCAATGTTGGCGCCCACCAGGTAAGTGCGGTTGGTGGGGTAGTTGCCCAGGTCGACGCCCCGGTTCAGGGCCGATGAGGCATCGGTGTACGAGCGGCCGTTGCCGATTTCGGGGTCCACGCCGCTGTACTTAGTGAAGGTGAACATATTCTGGCCGCTGACATAGAGGCGCAGGCTGGTCATGTGCATGGCGCTCGCCACGCCCTTGGTGAAGGTGTAGCCCAACTGCAGGTTGCGCAAGCGGGCGTAGGAGCCGTCCTCCACGTAGAAGTTGGAGAAGCGCGTCAGGTTCTGGTTGTTGTCGTTGGCCGTGATGCGGGGCACCGTGTTGGAGGTGCCTTCGCCGTGCCAGGCCAGGTTTTCGAGGCCGCTGATTTTATTGTAGTTATAGCTGCCCGAGTACCACCAGCCCTTGTTGGCGTTCACCACGTCGTTGCCGAGGCTGCCGATGAGCGAGGCTTGCAGGTCGAAGCCATGGTAGCCGGCCGACAGGTTCACGCCAAACGTCATGGCGGGGGTAGGGTTGCCGATGTACTTCTGGTCGTTGGCATCAATCACGCCGTCGCCGTTGATGTCGGCAAAGCGGAAGTCGCCGGGCTTGGCGCCGGGC